>JARGNS010000137.1 GCA_029213105.1 Planctomycetota bacterium | reverse complement strand
AGCTGGGGGACGACGGGCTTGGGCTCCGGCTTGGGCTCGGGCGTGGGTTCCGGCGTGGGCTCGGGACGCGGCTCGGGCTTGGGCTCCGGGCGCGGTTCGGGCGCGGGGCCGGCCACCACGTCGGCGCTGTACGCGCCGCTGCCGCGGCCGACCATCAGCGTGATGGCCGCGCCGGGCGAGACGAGGCTGCTGGGCTGCGGCGACTGCATGAGCACCTGGCCGCGCTGGGCCTCGCTGCTCGGCACGCTGCGCGGGGCGGGCGTGACGCCGGCGGCGCGCAGGGCCGCACACGCCTGATGCCAGTCCTTGCCGAGGGCCTGCGGCACGAAGATCGCGTCGTTGGCGCTGCTGGAGACGGCGATGACGATCGTGACGGCCTCGCCCTGGGCCAGGGTCATGCCCGCGGGCGGGACCTGGTTGATGACGCGGCCGACCAGCTCGGGCAGGGCGAGGGACTGCTCGACCTTCACCTTCCAGCGGCCCAGCATGCGGCGCGCGCGCGCGGCCGGCTGGTTGAGGACGTCGGGCAGGGCCGGGCCCTGGGTGGCGGGGAGGCTACCCGGGGGGATGGCCTTGCCTTCGTAGACCAGGGCGCTGGAGCCCGGTGCGGCGCGTACGCCGCCCTGCGAGGAGCCGCTGGTGTCCGTGCCGGACGGAGGCGTGTCGCCGCGGGTGGGCACCGGGGTGCTCGGGACGGGATCCACCGGCACCGCACCGGCACCGGCGGGCGGGGCCCCCAGATCGTCGGCCGGCTTGCTGATCGGACCGTCGCCGCGGGTGCCGGCGGGCGGGCCGTCGTCGGGCTTGGGCTCCGGCTTCGGCTTGGGGCCGATCTTGGGCAGATCCATGCCGGGCTTGTTCGTGGGCCCGCCGACCTGCAACTCGACGGTGCTACCGGTGGCGCGTGTGGCCAGACCCCCCGGCGACTGCGAGAAGACCACCCCGAGGGGGCGGCCCGGCGCGGGCTTCACGGCGACCTCGAAGCCCGCCTTCGCGAGCAGGGCTTGCGCCTCGGTCAGCGGCAGGCCGACGCAGTCGGGGACGGTGGCGTCCCCGGCGTGGGCGACGGCTCCAAGCGCGCCGACAAGGGCGATGGTCAGGCAGATGGTCAGGCAGATGGTCTTCGTCACGGCGTGTCCCTCACCTCGATCCGACGGAGGTCTCCACAGCCTACGACGACGGGGTGCCGCTCTCATGCGATTCGGGGCCCGTCGGGCCCCGTGCGCGCCGAAAACGGGGGCCTGCCCCGTGGCGAGCGCTACTCGCAGACGGGCCGGGGGGCGTCCTCCGCGCCCTCAGGGCCCTTGAAGACGGTCCCGATCAGCTTCAGGGCGCGGTGGGCCGTGTACGCATCCGTGCCGACGGCCTCCGCCCGGCCGACGCAGTCGGCGCACCAGCGGCTGTCCGACGTCCGCCGGCGGCGCTCGAGCACCGTCTCGCAGATGGGGCAGGCGTAGCGGAAGACGCGCCCGGGCAGCCAGCGGCTGTGGAGCAGCCCGCCCGCCTCGCCGCAGGCCCGATGGAACTCGGGGCCATGGCCGAAGGGGCGGCCCTGGATGGCCAGGCCCACATGGACGGCCTCGTGGATGAGGATGCCCGCCAGATCCTGGGGGTAGACCTCGAAGTACGTCGGGGAGAGCTCGATCACCGCCGACACGAAGCGCGGCCCGCGCATGTCGATCACCGCCCGTCCGGCGCGGCGTAGCCGGCGATTCCAGCGCACGGGGACGTCCGGCCACTGCGGCAGGAAGAGCACGCGACCCACGGATGCGAGGGCGCGTTCGGTCTCCTGGGCGAGGGCCTGGGGGGCGAGCACGATCTCAAGAGGCTACGTGTGCCCCAGGACGCATTACCTTGTGTCGATGCCGATCCGCCTTCTCGCCCTGCTGACCCTGGCTGCTGCCGTGCTCGGTGGCTGCGGGGAGGAGGACGCGTCCCTCGACGCCAGCAACCCGCAGGTGGTCTTCGAGGCGACGATGCGGGCAGTGCATGACGGCGACTGGGTGCAGCTCCAGCAACTCCTCACCAAGGACGCGCGCTTCGCCCTCGAGGGCGACATGAACCGGCTGCAGAAGAACCTCGCCACGCCGCGCCCCGGCAGCCAGCTCATGCGCGTGGTCGAGCACCAACTCGGCGAGGGCCACCAAGCCGCCGTGGCGGAGGCCGTGGCCGGCGGCATGCCCGAGATGCTGCGCTTCTTCGTCAAGCTCTCCCCGCGGGAGCGGGAGCCCGGCCTGCGCGGCATGAGGCTCCAGCCGGGGAGCCAGACGGTGACGATCCCCTACCTCCTTGCCAACGGTGAGGAGAAGGTCGTGACGCTCCTGCAGGCGCGCGGGCGCTGGTACGTATCGAACCTCCAGCTGTGACGGCCCGCGTCCTCCGTCTCCTTGGAATCTGCGCGCTCCTCGGCGTCGGGGCGGCGGCTTGCGGAGACGGCGGTCCGCATGCGGCGGCGTCGGCGGGGCGCTACGAACTCGACCGACCGGACTACGCGCGTCGGCTCGCCGCCGAGTACCTCGAGACGAAGGACGGCAAGCCGCGCAAGGGGATCGGGGCAGAGAAGCAGGCGGAGATCCAGCGTGCGTGCATGGCCAAGGCACGAGCGATCAAACTCTCCCTCGAGTTGCGCGCCGACGGCGCCTTCATGGCGCGCTTCGTCGATGCGCGTGGCGAACAGCGCCTGGGGGGGCAGTGGTCGCAGGCCGGCGCGGAGGTGACGTTCCAGACCACGGCCGTGCCGGGCGGGCGCGTGACGTCGATTCCCGTCGTGCGCGCCGAGCGGACCGCCGAAGGGCTGAGCTTCGGCGGGGACGTCAGTGGCTGGGTGGTGCCGCACGCGTTCTTCCTGCGCAAGGTCGAGTGAAGGCGCGCCGCATCCCGACCCGGCGGGTTGACCCCGTCCGCGGCTCTGCCAGACTGTTGCGCCCATGACCGCGGACCCCGTCATTGTCGTCGTGCCTCCGGTGGAGATCACCGAAGCGACGCTGCCTGCGTTCGAGCGTGAGCTCATGGGCTACCTCGATGGCCACGCCGGAGGGCTCGTCGTCGACCTCGCGTCGGTGGGGTTCATCAGCAGCGCCGGGGCCGCCGCCTGGCGTTTGCGCGAGCCCAGGGCCCGGCCGAACACACGCTTACGCTCCTTGGGCTGGATCGCATGATGCCGCTCTTCCCGACCGTCGAGGCCGCCAGCGCGCATGTCGTTGCGCATGCGGGCCCGAAGCGAGGATGAACCCCGATGACTGCAGCCTCCAACCAGGACACCGTCTTCATCCGCGACCTCGAGGTACGCGCGATCATCGGCATCGAGGACTGGGAGCGGAAGAAGCTCCAGCCGATCCTGATCGACCTCGACATGGCGTGCGACGCGCGCCGCGCGGCCGAAGAGGATGACATCGCCCAGGCCGTGAACTACCGGTCCGTCGCGAAGGCCGCCGAGAAGCTGACGATCGACGGCGCCTTCCAGCTCGTCGAGACGCTTGCGGAGCGCCTGGCGGCGATGGTGCGCACCGAGTTCGGTGTGTCGTGGGTGCGCGTCCGGGTGCGCAAGCCCGGCGCCGTGCGCTTCAGTCGCGAAGTCGGGGTCGAGATCGAGCGCGGCTCGCGCGGGAGCGCGGCTTGAGCCGATCGCGGGCGTATCTGCTCTCGCTCGGCTCCAACATCGAGCCGGAGCGATGGATCCCGCGGGCGCTGGAACTGCTCGCGGCGCGCTTCGCGGTCGACGCCGTCTCGCCCCGCTACGACGTGGGGGCGGCAGGCGACGCCCAGGGACAGGCGCGCTACGTGAACCTCGCGGTCCGGCTGCGGACCGACCTCCGAGGGCGGGCCCTGCGCGTGGCGTGCCGCCACATCGAGGCGCTCTGTGGGCGTGTCCGTGTGGCGGATCGGTTCGCGCCGCGCACACTCGACGTCGACGTCGTCTACGACGGGTCGGCCCAAGCCGCCCTCGCCTCCGACCTCCTGTCCACACCCTACGTGCTCGTGCCGTGTGCGGACCTCTGGCCCGATGCGGTGGTCGAGGCCGAGGGGGCAACCCTTGGCGAGCTGGCCGCCGTCCGATTTCCCGGGTGGGGGACGACTCGTCGCATGGAGGATGACTGACATGCAGCGCCTCATGACCCTGTGCCTGGTGCTTCTCGCGGTATGCGCCCTGGCGGCGTGCGGCAACGAAGCAGACGACGCCGGCCCCAACGCGTGGCACCACGTCCGCGTCGAGGGCCTCGCGGGAGCCACCGGCCTCACCCTGGCCGGGGACGACCTCGTCTTCGTCTGCGGTGACGATCGGCGCGACATCTTGACCGTCCCGAGCCGCGATCTGACCTCCGGTGGCACGGTGCGTGTGCGGACGCTGGCGCTCACCACGCGGCCCGATGCGCCGGTGGCGGGCTCCACACCCTTCGCCTGGCAGCGCTATCAGCTGCAGCATCTCTGGAACGTCCCGGTGGACTTCCAGGCCGTCGCGTTCCAGCCGCCGAACGTGCTCTACGTCGGCGAGCGCAATCGTCGCGTGCTCTTCTGGGGCCGCCTGCGCCGGGATGCCACCGGCGCGCTCGCGAGCGTGAAGCTCGATCACATCGCCATCGTGCCCGGTGGCGATCGCAGTGGGCGGGATGCCGGCGACTGGACCGACAAGGGCTCGGGCCTGCGGGCGCTCGTCGCCGTGCAGCGCTCGGCGAGCATGGAGGACCTCTGGGCCGTCGATCGCGGGGAGGCGGGCCAGCCGATTTCCGTGCGTCGCATGGACCGCTACGGCAGCAACCTGCAGGGCATCCGTGCGCGTCACGGCTTCGAGGCCGGTCCCGACGTGCGCGCCATCTCCCACGACGGCTCGCGCCTGCTCGTCCTGCTCGGTCGAGGCCGCGGTCGGCTTGTCAGTCTCGTGCCCCCCGCGCCGGGCAAGCTCGAGTCGGTGCCCAACGTGACGGGCGTACCGGGCCCTGCGGTCGACGGCGTCGAGGGCTGGACCGGCATGGCGCACGGCGCCGACGGCACGGTCTACCTCGTCTCGGGGGGCTCGCCGGCCGTCGTCGCCTGGCGCCGGCCCTGACGCCGCCGCGCGGTCACGGGTAGGGTGCATCCATGGGAATTCGCGTGGAGTCCATCGACGGCATCACCGTCCTGACGCCGGAGGGCGACATGGACTTCACGACGCTGCCGGCGTTCGAGGCCCGCGTGGCCGGGCTGCTCGCGAACGGTGCCCGCGTGATGGTCTGGGACCTGGATGCCGTCGGCATCCTGCCGTCCACGGCGTGCGGCTTCCTGCTGCAGACCGCCAAGCGCCTCGGGGCCGTCGGCGGCCGCATGGCCCTGGCCTGCGGGCATCCGCGCGTGCGTGCGACCCTGCGCACCATGGGCGTGCTGGAGTTGTTCCGCACCTACCCCACGCGAGCCGACGCGCTCGCCGGCATGGCGGGGGACTCGTCCGCCTAGTGGCTCGCGTCGGCTTCGGGCGCCGGTTCGTCCTCGTCGTCCTCATCGGCCTCGAGGGGCGGCGCGTCGCCCACCATCGGGATGACATGCAGGTCGCCGAAGCGGCCCAGTTCCGAGTCCTCTCCGAAGTCCTCGGCCTCGGCGAGCTGCTCCTCGGTGACCCCGGGGGCGGGCTCGAACAGGCCACAGCCCGTCAGGGTCCAGCACTCGTCGAAGGTCACGTCCTGAGGCAGGTCGATCTCGTACTCGTTCTCGCCCACGGCGAGTTCGATGGTCTCGCCGCGGAGGGATTCCCAGGCTTCGGCGCCCTGGGTGATCTCCACGAAAAGGTCCAGATCGACGACCCAGGCGCCTTCCGCGAAGGTCTCGCCCTCGCGGTACCAGCCCTCGGGGGCCTCGCCATCGGTCTTGAAACGCGCGTGGTGTGCGAACAGGCTCTCGTCATCCATGGGGGCGAGGATACCGGGGCGCTCCGGACTTGGTTGGTACGGACGCACCCCGCGGCCATCCTCTGCGCCATGGCACGCACATCCATCCTCGTCCTGTCCGCCCTCCTCCTGACGCTTCTCGCCGCCTGCGGCACGAAGCCGGCCGCAAAGAAGGGCGCTGGCGCCAAGAGCCCCGCCGTCGCCCACGCAGTGCGCGACGGGGAGACGCACCTCAAGAACCTGCGGCAGATCACCTTCGGCGGCGAGAACGCCGAGGCCTACTGGTCCTTCGCCGAAGACCGTCTGATCTTCCAGGCGACGCGGGCGCCGTACACGGCGGACCAGATCTACGTGATGGCGCCCGACGGCTCCGACACGAAGCTGCTCAGCGGTGGTGTCGGCCGCACGACCTGCGCGTACTTCATGCCGGGCGACAAGCGCATCCTCTACGCATCGACCTATCTCGCCGGCAAGGAGCCGCCGCCGAAGCCGGCCTACGACCGCTCCCTCGGCTACGTCTGGCCGATCTTCAACGCCTACGACATCTTCACCGCGAACGCCGATGGCTCGGACGTGCAGCCGCTGATCCAGTCGGCCGGCTACGACGCCGAGGCCACGGTCAGTCCGAAGGGCGACAAGATCGTCTTCACGTCGACGCGCGACGGTGACCTCGATCTCTACAGCTGCGACATCGACGGCTCGAACGTGAAGCGTCTGACGGATGCCCCCGGCTACGACGGCGGTGCCTTCTTCAACTGGGACGGCTCGAAGATCGTGTGGCGCGCACCCGACCGCGACAGTGTCGATGTCGAGGAGACCAAGGCCCTGCTGAAGCGTCAGCTCGTGCGTCCCTCGAAGCTCGAGATCTGGATCATGGACGCCGACGGCTCCAACAAGAAGATGGTCACCAAGAACGGCGCCGCGAACTTCGGGCCCTTCTGGCACCCCGATGGCAAGCGCATCATCTTCTCCTCGAACATGCACGACCCGCGCGGCGGCAACTTCGAGCTGTACCTCGTCGACGTCGGAACCAGCAAGACCGAGCGCGTCACGCACTTCGAGCGCACGCGGCCCGGGGCGCGCCGCTCGGACGATTTCGACGGCTTCCCGATGTTCACCCGCGATGGCAAGCGGCTGGTCTTCTGCAGCAACCGCGAGAATGAGAAGCCCAACGAGACCAACGTCTTCGTGGCAGACTGGGTGGACTAGCCCGGAGCCTGCCCCATGGCTGCACCCCTCCAGGATTTCGGCCTCGTCCTGCGCGCCGTCTTCCGCTTTGCCCGCACCGCCTCCTACGCGCTGATCGGCGTGATGGTGTTCCTGCTGGCCATGCAGGTCGCGGACATCTACGGCTTCTTCGCCGATATCCACTGGACGGCCGGCGTGGGCTTCCTCGCCGTCGTCGCGGTCGGGATGTGGTGGTTCATCGGCCGGCCCTTGCTCGCGTTCCTGCGCGTGCCGGCCGTACTGAA
The DNA here is from genome assembly GCA_029213105.1 of Planctomycetota bacterium. Lineage (GTDB taxonomy): Bacteria > Planctomycetota > PLA2 > PLA2 > JAEUHO01 > JAHEIK01. The sequence continues at coordinate 1,080 of JARGNS010000137.1, read as the reverse complement.
GCCGCCGGTGCTGCCGCCGCTCGCCGAGCGACGGGCCAAGCATCTCCACAAGCACCTCCTGTTCGTGGAGCGCTACCTCGAGTCCCTGCTCACGAATCCCGAGTGGGACGGGGCTCCGCAAGACGTGCACGACGCCCTCGCCCGGTGCCGCTTGTTGCGTGAGGAAACGGCGGACGCCGACCGCAGTCAGGTCGCCGCCCTGTCGGGCGAGGTGCGCAAGCTCGAACAGGAGACCGTCGAGCGCCTGCTCGAACCGCTCGATCGCAAGGCGCGGCAGGTCATCCGTCAGGAGGCCCTCGGCGTCGGGATCGCGACGGCTGTCTCGTGGAACGGCACCATCGATGCCTTCCTCGTGCTGTGGCGCAACGCCAACCTCTGCTCCCGCATCGCACGCATCTACTACGGCCGCCCGGGCGCGCGCGGCACGCTCTCGATCCTCCGTGACGTCTCCGCCGCCACGATTGCGAGTGCGTACCTGCAGGACCTCAGCGAGGCGGCGGGCAGTGCCCTCTCGGGCATCTTCGGCAAGACGGTCGGGGCGCTCGGCGGCCCGCTTCTCGACGGCGGCCTCAATGCGGTTGCGACACTGCGCATCGGCTACGTGACCAAGGCTCGCTGCCGCGCCTTCTCGGCGTGGACCGAGGCGACTCGCGGTCAGGCGCTCAAGGGCGCGTTCTCCGAGGCCGCCACGTTCAGCAAGGAAGTCGTCGGCGAGGTCATCCGGACCGTCGGCGGTGGCCTCTGGAAGATCCCGCAGACCGCCCTCACGAAGCTCGGCGACGCGCTGAGCGGCTTCTTCAAGCGCAGCACGCCCCAGGCCGGACCGCCCACGACCGGTGTCTAGGCGGACGCTCGCCTTGGCGGTCCTCGTGGCGCTGGCCGCTGCCGTGGGGCTGCTCTGGAGCGGGTGGGTCGCGCCCCCTGGGCCACGGGTACCCTCGTGCCTTCAAGGGAGGCGTGGGCCTCCGGTCCCATCACGGCGGGTGACCGACCCTGCCATCCCGAGCATGGGCACCGGAGGGGCGTTCCCGGAGGAGGCTCCATGCGTGGTAGTTGGATCTGGGCCCTGCTGCTGATTGC
>JARGNS010000136.1 GCA_029213105.1 Planctomycetota bacterium | reverse complement strand
CCCTGCTGGGCAAGCCCGCCGCCGACTGGACGACCGAGAAGGCGTTCGGGGATGTGGCCTCCCTCGCCGACCTCAAGGGCAAGGTGACCATCCTCGACTTCTGGGCGACCTGGCCGGACTACAACAACCTGCCCGTCATGCGCGACCTGATGAAGGCCTATGGCGAAAAGGGCCTGACCATCGTCGGCCTCACGACCACGGCTTCGGTCGTCTACGCCACGCGTTACGACGCCGACGAGGACATGCGCTCCAAGATGGAGCCCGGGGCTCGGCTGTACTACGCAGCCCGTCTCGCAACCGAGTCCGCGCCGGCCGACGAGTCGAAGGCGATCTACGACGAGAAGCAGTACCGCGAGATCGAGCTGCAGGCGATCGAGGAGTTCGCGAAGAACCACGAACTCACGTGGCCCCTGGTCATGATCGCGAAGGACGACCCGGCCGCGAAGTACGGTCAGAGCACCTGGCCGCACCTCGTCGTGCTCGACAAGGAGGGCACCGTGCGCTTCCTCTACGCGGGCATGGCGTCGCGCGACAAGGAAGCCGTCGTCGCCAAGCTGAAGGCCGTCGTCGAGGCACTGCTCGCCGAGTAGTCCCCGCCGGGCGGGGCCGAGGGCACGGTTAGCGCCGCTAACTTCCCCTGCGTGTGCTTTGCCCGTCGTCGCCCTGGGAGTTCGCGCCCCGGATCCGCTAGGATCGGGGGCGTGGACGAACGCCTCGACAGCTTCCTCGCGCATGCACGCGCCAAGGGTCTGGACTACCAGACGACGCGCGAGTTGCTGCGCGCCGAGGGCTGGAAGGACAAGGACATCGCGGCGGCGTACGCCGCACGTGAGCTGGATCAGCCCGTCCCTGCGCCGAAGGGCACCAGCACGTCGCGTGAGACGTTCATGTATCTGGCGTCGTTCGCCGCCCTGTACACCTGGGTGATCGCGCTGATCGTGCTGGTGTTCACGTACGTGAACCTGGCGTATCCCGATGCGGCCGAGGCCTATCGCACGTACCGCCTCGACTGGGCCCATGCGACGATCCGCCAGTCCATTGCGGCGATGCTCGTGGCCTTTCCGCTCTTCATGCTGCTGTGGCGCAGCCTGCTGCGTGAGGTGGCGGCACACCCCGAGAAGGCGCACAGCGTCGTCCGGACGACGCTGACCTACATCTCGCTCTTCGTGGCGGCGGCCACGCTCGTGGCCGATGCGATCACGCTCATCTACTTCCTGCTCGAGGGGGAGCTGACGACACGCTTCGTCCTGAAGGTCCTGGCGCTGTTCGTCATCGTGGGGGCGATCTTCGTCTACCTCGGCCTCACCATCCGTGCGCGCGGCACGGCGGGTGGGAAGGAGGCCGCATGACCTCCCGTACCCACCGCGCGTTCGGCCTCGTCGCCACGGTCGTCGTCGTCGCGGCTGTCGCCTGGGGCTTCTGGATTGTCGGCTCGCCCGAGACCCGCCGCACAGAGCGGCTCGACGCGCGCCGGATCCAGGATCGTCGTGCCATCGTCGCCGAGATGCAGGATCTCGTCTGGGACGATCAAGAGCGCGTCATGAAGCGCGAGCTGTTCACGGAACTCTCCGCCGTGGCCGCCGCGGCGCGTTGGCGGCGTCTCACGCTCGTGGACCCGGAGACGGGCGCCGCGTACGAGTACCGCATCCTCGACGCGCACCGCTACGAGCTCTGCGCGACCTTCGACATGGCGCGGGATGACGATCATGCCGTGTTCTGGAACCACCCGGCGGGGCGGCATTGCTGGACCGTGGACGTGCGCGACGCGCCGTAGCCGGGGCTACAGCCACCCATGGGCTTCGAGGTCGATGACGCCGCTCTTGCGGAAGGAGACGCCCTCGGCCTCGAGTCGCCGGCGCTGCTCCGCGTGGCCCGGGCCCTCCGCGGGCAGGCTGATGCGCCCGGCGGCGTTCACGACCCTGTGCCACGGGACGTCACTGCCGGTGGGGAGTGCCGCCAGCGCGAACCCGACCATGCGAGGCGTCGTGCCGAGTACGCGCGCCGACACCTGCCCGTAGCTGGCGACCTGCCCGGGGGGAATCGTGCGCACGACGGCCAGCAGTCGCTCGAAGCTGGTCGGGTGCGCCCGCTGTCCCACGACCGTGGCCTCCCGTGAAGCGCCTAGAGCGCGCCGGAGGCCGTCAGGTCCGGGTAGTCGCTGTAGCCGACCTCCGTGCCGCCATAGAACGTGGCCGGGTCTGCCTCGGCGAGCGGCGCGTCGGTCTTCAGTCGCAGCGGGAGATCGGGGTTCGAGATGAAGGGCGTGCCGTAGGCGATGGCGTCGGCCTTGCCGGAGCCCACGCGCGCGGAACCGGTCTCGCCGGTGTAGCCGCCATTGGCGATGTAGGTGCCATCGAAGACGTTGCGGATGGCCTCGGCCGAGGCCTCGTCACGCTCGACGGGGCCGAAGGCCTCGACGACGTGGATGTAGGCGAGGTCCAACTGGGAGAGTGCGTCGGCCAGGGCTGCGAAGGTCCCCACGGGATCCGAGTCCTGCATGTCATTGAAGCCGCCGGACGGCGACACGCGGTAGCCGACGCGGCCGGGGCCGAACACCTCCGCCACCGCTCGCGCGACCTCCAGGGGGAAGCGCAGCCGGTTCTCGAGCGAGCCTCCGTATTCGTCCGTGCGCTTGTTCGAACCGTCGCGCGTGAACTGGTCGAGCAGGTAGCCATTGGCGCCGTGGAGCTCGATGCCGTCGAAGCCCGCCCGCTTGGCCCGCTCGGCCGCCGCCCGGAACTCCTCGACGACGCCCGCGATCTCGCTCGTCTCCAGGGCCCGCGGCTCGTCCACGTCGATCATGCCGGAGTCGGCACTGACGTACGTCTGCGTTGCGGCGCGGAGGGCCGAGGGGGCCACCGGCACCTCGCCCGCCGGAAGCAGGTCGTGATGGCCCACGCGCCCGCCGTGGAAGAGCTGCAGCAGGAGGAGGCCGCCGGCTTCATGGACGGCGTCCACGACGAGCTTCCAGCCCGCCTCCTGTTCGTCGGTGTGCATGCCCGGGATGAACGCGTAGGCCTTGCCGAGGGGCGAGACGGAGGTCGCCTCGCTGACGATGAGTCCGGCCGTGGCGCGCTGCGCGTAGTACGTGGCGTTCATCGCCGTCGGCACGTCGCCGGGCTGGCTGGCCCGAGAGCGCGTCAGGGGCGCCATCAGGACGCGGTGCGGGACGTCGAGATCGCCGATCTCGAGCTTGTCGAACAGGGCTTCGTTGGCCATCGGGCTCTCCTCCACAGGGGGGCGGTGTCCTCGACGCCGGCTCGGCGCGGGTGTTTCAGCCATTCTCGTGGAGGCGGCCGGTCGGCACAATCGCGTGGTCCCGGTGCGGCGCGGCGAGGCCGCCCTCCCAGGGGCCCGTGCGGCGTGGCAGGGCACCGCCTGCGGTACGGCGACGCAATGCTTGCAGCGCCCTGGCAGGCGGGGGAGGGTGGCCGGGCCGTGGAACACCCCGCACCCGTACCGATCTCTGCCTGCGTGATCGCCAAGAACGAGGCCGATCGCATCGGCCCGTGCCTCGCGAGCCTCGCGTTCTGCGATGAGATCGTCGTGCTCGACTCGGGCAGCACGGATGGCACCCAGGACATCTGCCGGGCGGCCGGCGCACGGGTCGTCGAGACCGACTGGCCTGGCTGGGTGAAGCAGAAGAACCGCGCCGTGGCGGAGGCGGCCCATGACTGGGTGCTCTCCCTCGACGCCGATGAGCGGGTCGATGCCGAGTTGCGTGCTTCGATCGAGGCGCTGCGGACGGGGGCGCTCGCGGCGCCCGCGGGCCCGTGGGCCTACGCCGTGAAGCGCAAGGTGCGCTACCTGGGACGCTGGATCCGCCATGGGGGCTGGTACCCGGAGTGGCGGGCACGGCTCTTCCACCGCGAGCACGCGCGCTGGGGGGGCGTCGATCCCCATGACCGCATCGAGGCCGAGGGGCCCGTCGAGCGCATCCATGGGGGGGACCTCGAGCACCACACGTACCGCTCGATGGAGGATCACCTGCGCCAGATGATCCTGTTCTCGGGCGAGGGGGCTGCCCAGATGCACGCACGGGGTCGTCGGGCCGGTTGGGTCGATCTGTCCCTGCGCCCCTGGTGGCGCTTCGTTCACGTGTACATCGTGCGCCTTGGCTTCCTCGACGGGCGTGCTGGCTACATGGTCGCCCGCCTCGGGGCCTACTTCACGTTCCTCAAGTACGCCCGGCTCTGGGACCTCGCGCGTCAGGATGCCGCGAAGACGCACGAAGACTGAGCCGCGCGGGCCAGGTCGAAGGCGTAGGGCTGCCGGCGTTCGCGGCGTCTAGACGCCGTTCGTGAGCAGCGGTACGAAGACGACGGGCAGGATGGACTCGCGGGTCACGTGGCCGGTGTCGTCCTTGGTGAGACGGATCAGGTCCTGCTCCGTATCCGGGGCACCGACGGGTGCGATCAGCACGCCGGGGGCCGCGAGTTGCTCCACCAGGGCGTCGGGGATCTGGCGCGCCGCCGCGCTCACGACGATGCCATCGAAGGGTGCGGCCCCGGGCCAGCCCAGCGTGCCGTCGCCGTGGCGCACCTGGACGTTGCGGTAGCCCAAGCGGGCGAGACGCGTCGCGGCACGGCGGGCGAGGGGCTCGACGCTCTCGATGGTGAAGACCGCCTCCGCAATCTCGGCCAGGACGGCGGCCGCGTAGCCGGAGCCCGTGCCGACTTCGAGTACGCGACTCGTGGGCGCCAAGTCGAGGAGCTCGACCATGAGCGCGACGATGTACGGCTGCGAGATCGTCTGGCCGTGGCCGATCGGGAGGGCGAGGTCCTCATGCGCCGCATCGCGGTCCGATCGCCGGACGAAGGCGGTGCGGGCGACGCGCCGCATGGCGCCGATGACGGCGGCCGAGGGGGCCGAGCGGCCGGTGCGGAAGGCGGTCTTGCGGAAGCCAGCCTCGATGCGGGCGATCATGTCGCCGGGGGTGATCATGGTTCTACCTGAGAGGAACTCGGTCATCGGACGGCGGTCCGATGGACGCGAGGGATGGTGCTGGGGGAAGGCCCGTGCGGCGCGCGGGGCGCGCTGCACGGGACATGAAGTCGTGGCTCCGCGGTTCGTCCTGCCGCGCCCCGGCGTCGGAGGAGAACACGCCAGGGAGGAGGCCCATGCGCTGAAGGGGACCCGGCGGCTGATCGATCGCGCGGGTCATGCTGATCTCCATCGGGGCCGTGTTCGACCTGGGCCGCGGTGCCGACGCCGTGACCCAGCGGGGGCCAGGAACGCACGGGGCGTGCCAGGGGATCCCACCGATGGCGCGGGGGGCGGGAACTCCGGCGCGCCGCCTGCGGAGGGGGGCTGGGGGCACCCGCCCGCACCTGCCCAGCCTGGGGGCCGCAGCAGTTTGCGCAGCACTCCACAGCCGTGGGGGAGATTCCACCCTGCCAAGCCGTCCGTTCCCGCCGTCCTCGCAGGGCCCGAGCACGCGCCGGGGCCGCGAGCGGGGGTAGACTCCCCCTGTGAGACACCGCGCCACCCTGCCCACGTTGCTTGGACTCGCCGCGTTGCTCGGACTCGTCGCGTGCGGCGAGCCCCTGCCTGTCGAGGAGGTGGAGCGCGCCCCGGGCAACTTCCTGGCCGGGATCGATGAAACCCACCCGATTCCGGATCGGCCGGGCTTCTACCGCAAGGAGATCCTCTCGCGCGGCTACCAGCTCGAGCCCTGGCGCGTGAACGTCCACACGGAGCCGTTTCGGGTGAATCCCTTCTCGCGCGAGGAGGACGTCTGGGTCACCAACTGGCACTCGAACACCGAGAACGAGCAGGGGGAGCGTGAGCCGGACGATATCCACTGCCATGCGATCTTCGCCATGGATCCCGTGCTGCAGGACGACGCGCAGGACTTCCGTGGGCTCTTCACCGATGGGTTCAGTCCCGCCTTCACGCTGCCCGAGGGCTTCGCCGTTCGCATTCGCAAGAACGAGCGCATGATGTTCCAGCCCATGTTCAACAACCGGCGTCCGACGACGCGCGTCGCGCGCATGCGGCTGCTGGTGGACTATGTGCCGGACTCCAAGCGCACGCGCGAGTACACCGAACTGCGGGCCTCGGTCCTGCGTGTCTCCAAGCGTGACCTCTACTGGGTCGAGCCGGGGCAGATCGATCGGCGCCAGCGCGAAGTGGGGGCGCCGTTCCAGGGGCGCATCCATGCCATCGGCGCCCACCTGCATCCGTACGGGGAGCTCGTGGAGATGGAGCGCATACGCGACGGGCACGTCATTGCCAGCCTGCGCATGCACCACGCCAAGAAGCTCGAGGAGGAACGCCTCGACATCCTGCACTTCCCCAAGGGGCTCTACGTCCGTCGGGGCGAGATGCTGCGGATCCTCACCGTCTACAACAACACCTCCGATGAGAAGATCGATGCGATGGGTGGGTTGTACGTGCTCTACGACCCCAACGGCAAGCCGGACGCATGACCGCCATCCGGGCTGCTGCCGTCCTGGTCGTGGGAGCGATCTTGGGCTTGGTGATCCACGCGAGCGGGTTGACCGCCCGCCGCGGCCCGGCCCAGGCCACCCCCGCGCAGCTGCGCGTCCAACTCGAGGCGCGCGGCCATCCGGCTGCGCTGGGGCAGGCCGTGCCCTGGGTCCTGCTGCGAGACGCGCAGGACCGACCCGTGCGCCACGCCCTGCCCGCCGACGGCAGGCCGGTGGTGATCTGGTTCTGGAGTTGCTTGTGCCGCTGCGTGCGTGACTGCGAGGAACGCATCGTGTCGCTGCTCGAGCGCTACCCGGCCGAGCGTGTGCACTTCTTCGCCGTGGCGAGCAACCCGGACGACAGCACCCACGACATCCACAAGCTGCGCATGGCGATGGGCTCGCCGTACGTGGTGTTCCGGGATGTGGAGGGCGCCACGGCACGACACCTCGGCGTCGACGCCAGCGCGTCGGTCGCGGTGCTGGACGGCGAGGGGCGGGTGCGCTACCGCGGGGCCATCGACAACGATCTCTACGAGCCGACGTTCAGCTACATCGATGCCGCCCTGGAAGCGATCCTGGCCGGCACGCCGATGAAGCATACGAGCGCGCCTTCCTACGGCTGCCGCTTCCCGCTTCCCGCCCGGGCGCCGCGCTAGAGAGCCGCCTGCTGCAACCGGTCTCCGGCCGCAGCGCTGGGGCGCATCCACAACGCAAGGGACGAGTCACCGTGATCCAACCGCTTGGCGGGCGCCTTCTCGGTGCCATCCTCTTCGCTGCTCTCGCCGTACCCTCCAGCGCGTATGCCGAGGAACCCGTCGACCGCGCGTCCGTGCGTGCGCAGGTCGACGCCTGGACGACGCCGTCGGCGGAGGCCACGCGTGGCACCCAGCCCGCCGCTCCGCGTCTCGCACGCGGGGAGGGGCGCCTTGGCTGGGGGCTCGAGGTGCGCACGGCGGCACTGCGACAGTTCGCGAGCGACATCGATGGGGGCGGCCGGCTCGAGGTCGGACGTCTCTTCACGCAGGCGAACGTCAGCTACAGCCCCAAGCCCAAGATGCCGCTCACGGTGTCGTTTGGCTACCGCTTCGATGGCTACGACTTCGACGGGCGGGCCACGGGGCCGTTCCCCGGGCGACCCTGGTCCGACGTCCACTCCTTCACCGTGGGCGTGCCGGTGTTCGTTCCGATCTCTCCGCGCTGGTTCCTGCTCGCCGTGCCCGTCGTCAGGACGTCCGCGGAAGACGGAGCCGCATTCGAAGACGGGATCAGTGCCGGCGGGTTCGTGGGAGCGTCCTACAAGGTCAACGACCGCCTGCGGATCGGCCCGGGCATCGGCGTGCTCACGCAGATCGAGGACGACCCCTCGATCTTCCCGGTGATCCTCGTCGACTGGCAGCTGGCCCGCACCGTGCGGCTGAAGACGGGGCGTGGCTTGGGTGCGACCCAGGGCCCCGGCATCTTCCTCGAGTGGGAGCCGAACCGGCGGTGGAAGCTCGCCGCCGGCGGACGCTTCGATTCGCTCCGATTCCGGTTGGACAAGCGGGGCGTGGCGCCCGGCGGTGTGGGGGAGGAGTCGGGCTTGGCGGTCGTGTTGGGAGCCACGTTCCGGGCGAGCACGCGTGCGGAGTTCGCCATCAGCGCCGGCATGAGCTTCATGGGGGAGCTCCGGCTCGAGGACCGTGACGGGAACCTGCTGATTCGCGAGGACTACGACCCGGCCCCGTTCCTCGGGCTGGGCTTCACGTTGAGGCTCTAGCCCCGCAGCGGGCCGGCGGGCTTGGCTCGCGCGGCGCGTTCGCGTACCGTCGCACGGGCCATCCGGGGAGGAGGAACGATGTCCGACGAGCTGCCGCCGCCGAGCCCCGAGGGGGAAGCCCCCCGGCCGGATGCCTCGGGTCCCGGGGCCACGCCTTCCTCGGGGGAGGGGCTGCCCGGCGAGGCGCGACCTGCGGCACCGGATGCGGATGGACCCCGCGAGCCTGGCTTCGAGCCGCCC
>JARGNS010000135.1 GCA_029213105.1 Planctomycetota bacterium | reverse complement strand
GGCCACTGAAGCGCATGTACTCGATCGTCTTCTCGTCGATCGGGAAGAAGCCCATCGTCGCGCCGTACTCGGGCGCCATGTTGGCCAGGGTCGCGCGGTCCGCGAGGGTCAGGTGCTTCATGCCGGGGCCGAAGAACTCGACGAACTTCCCGACCACTCCGACCTCGCGCAGCTTCTGGGTCACGGTCAGCACGGCATCGGTGGCCGTGGCCCCGGCCGGCAGGGCGCCCGTGAGCTTGAAGCCCACGACCTGCGGCACCAGCATCGAGATCGGCCGCCCCAACATGGCCGCTTCCGCCTCGATGCCGCCCACACCCCAGCCGAGCACGCCGAGGCCGTTGATCATCGTGGTGTGGCTGTCGGTCCCGACCAGGGTGTCGGGGTACGCCCAGCGGCCATCGTCGGTCTCGCTCTGGAACACGGCCGACGCCAGGTACTCCAGGTTGATCTGGTGGACGATGCCGGTGCCCGGGGGCACCACACGGAAGTTGTCGAAGGCCTCCGCTCCCCAGCGCAGGAACTCGTAGCGCTCCTTGTTGCGCTCGTACTCGCGGGCCACGTTGGCCGCGTAGGCATCGGGGGTGCCGAACTCATCGACCTGCACGGAGTGGTCGATGACCAGATCCACGGGAACCTGCGGGTTGATGCGGGTGGCGTCCACGCCGCGGGCTGCGGTGGCTTCGCGCATGGCCGCCAGATCGACGACGGCCGGCACCCCCGTGAAGTCCTGCAGGAGCACGCGGGCGGGCATGAAGGCAATCTCGGCGGACGGCGCCGCGCTCGCATCCCAGTCGGCCACGGCCTCGATGTCGGCCTTGGTGACCGTCCGGCCGTCCTCGCGACGCAGGAGATTCTCCAGCAGGACCCGCAGGGAGACGGGCAGGCGGTCGATGTTGCGCCCGGCGGCCTTGGCGAAGGCGGGCAGGGAGGCGATGCGGTAGGTCGTGCCCCCCACTTCGAGTTCCGTGCGCGTCTGGAAGGAGTCGTGCGTCGCGTCCGTCATGGGCTCTCCTGCGGGGTCGGGGAACCGAAGTCTAGTGCTGCGGGGGCGGAAGTCAGGTGAGGGCGGAACCCCTTGCCCTCTTTCTGGTCTGATACCCCCTGGGACCGGTGCGGCCGGTCCCCGGAGGCCCCCATGCGTCGACTCTGCTACCTGCTCCCCGCCCTGCTTCTTGCCGTGCTCGTGCTGCCGCCCGCGCCCGGCCACGCGGGCAAGCTCGCCGATGATGGCCGCGCCGGGGTCGTCCTCGAGGTGCAGGGCACCGCCCTGGTGCGCCCGGCCGGCCGTCAGCGCTGGACACCCCTGGGCGCCAAGTCCGTCCTCTACCCGGGCGACCTGATCCGTACGCAGGCCCGGGGGGCCCACGCCCTGGAAATCGCCCTGGCCAAGGGCAAGGCTCTCCTCGGGCCCGGCGTCGAACTCCAGCTCACCGCCGACGGCACCCCGCGCCTGCTGCGGGGCGAAGCCGAGGTCCTCGGGACGCCCGAGGTCCCGCTCCCCGTCGCCGCAGCCGGCGGCCTGGCGCTCGACGTGAAGGGCACCGCCTGGCTGCGGGCCCGGGGCAAGCAGACCGAGCAGCTGGCCGCGGCCCCGCGCTGGGTCCAGGGCTACCGGGACTCCGCGTCCGACGAGTGGATGGGCAGCCTCCTGGCCCAGGTCGACGGTCGTGACGTGCCCCTCGCCGTGGGCTACCACAAGGTCGACGTGGAGGTGCGAGACCAGATCGCCCGCACCACCGTCGAGCAGAGCTTCGTCAACGGCACCAAGAACCGCCTCGAAGGCGTCTTCTACTTCCCGCTGCCGGCCGACGCCTCCATCAGTGGCTTCGGCATGTGGATCGGCGGCGAGCTGGTCGAGGCCGACATCGTGGAGCGCCAGCGGGCACGCCAGATCTACGAGGACATCCTGCGCCGCAAGAAGGACCCGGGCCTGCTCGAGTGGGAGGGCGGAAACATCTTCAAGGCCCGCGTCTTCCCGATCGAGCCCTTCTCGGAGAAGCGCATCCGGATCCGCTACACCCAGGTCCTGCCGCTCGAGGGCGACACGTGGCGCTATCGCTACGCCCTGCGCAGCGAGCTCCTGCGAACCAAGCCCCTGCGCGAGCTCCAGATCGCCGTGCGCGTCGTGTCCACGCAAGCCATGCAGGAGGTCAGCTCCCCCACGCATGAGATCACCCTGCACACGACCGGCCACGAGGCCACGGCCGAGTTCCGCGCCTCGGAGTACCGCCCCAAGGACGACTTCGAGCTCGCGGTGAAGGTCGATCGCGCCAAGGCGATCACGGCCATTCCACATCGCCGCGGCGAGGACGGCTACTTCATGCTGATGCTCGCGCCGCCGGCCGCGGAGAGTTCCGCGTGGCAGCGCGACCTCGCCCCGGAGGGCGACCCCCTCGACGTGATCCTGCTGGCGGATACGTCCGGCTCCATGGACGAGGCCGCGCGCACGAACCAGGCACGCTTCCTCGAGGGCATGCTCTCGCTGCTGGGCTCGAAGGACCGCTTCCGGCTCGCGGCGTTCGACGCCGACGTGCGTTGGCTCACGGCCGAGGCCTCCGCGCCGAGCGAGGACTCCATTCGCGCGGCCATGGATGCCCTCGCCGCACGCCGCTCCCTCGGCTGGACGGACCTCGACGCAGGCGTGAAGGCCGCCCTGGCGCAGGCCGGCGAGGACACGCTGGTCGTGTACGTCGGGGACGGGGTCAGCACCACGGGCGACGCCGATGCCGCCGCGACCGCCCAGCGCATGCGTGCCCTGGGGAAGGCCTCCAAGGCCGCCATCCATGCCGTCGCGGCGTCCAGCAGCTTCGAGCAGGGCGTCCTGCGCGCCCTGGCCGAGACCGGCGGCGGATCCATGCGCGCCCTCGGGGCCAACCCCACGGCCGACGCCTATGCCCTCCTGGCCGAGGCCGCCCGCCCGAGCGTCAAGGACCTCCGCGTCGAGATCGAGGGCCTGCGTACCGCGCGCGTCTATCCGAGCCGGCTCCCCAACCTGCCCCTGGGCTCCCAGCAGGTCGTCCTCGGACGTTTCCTGCCCGCGGACACGGCCCAGGACGGTCGCGTCGTCGTGCACGGCACGCTCGCAGGCAAGCCCGTGCGCTACGCCGCGGACGTCCGCATCCCCGCGGCCGACGTCGGCAACTCCTTCCTGCCGCGACTCTGGGGCCGCAGTCACATCAACGCCCTGCTCGAGCAGGGCGGGCCCGAGATCAACGAGGAGATCGTGGCCTTCAGCGAGCGCTTCGGGATCATGACGCCGCTCACCTCGTTCCTCGTGCTCGAGAGCGACGAGGACCGCAAGCGCTACGGCGTCGCCCGCCGGGTGCGCATGCGCGATGGCGAGCGCTTCTTCGCCGACGCCAAGGATCGCGCCATGCTCGAGCAGAAGCGCGACCTGATGAAGCAGGCCGGCCGCTGGCGTGCCGGGCTACGCGGGGACGCCTTGCGCGACATCGCGCGCCTGGGGCGCGACCTGCCCGTCCAGTTCCCCACGCAGCCGGACAGCCTCGAGGTGGCCTACGCCGAAACCACGACGGCCTCCGGATTCGGGTTCACGTCCTTCGGCCAGACGGCATTCGCCGACAAGGATGGCGACACGTTCTTCACCGACAGGAACGCCGCGGCCGATGTCGGGCTCAGCATTCGTGAGCTCCAGGACACCACCCGCGATGCACGCCGCTACGCCGGCCCCATGGACGGCGGGGCCGGGGATCCCGCCGGCGTCGACAGCTGGGGCGACGGCTTCGACGGCGAGGCGTCCGAAGGCGGACTCCAGGGTGGTCCCGTGACGGGGGCGACACGGATGCGCCACTCGCTCGGCCGCGGGGGCGGTGGTTCCCCGGCGCCGGCGGCCACGATGCCGCCCTCGGGCCCGGCGAAGAAGCCGTTTGCCAAGCGCGGCAACCCGCGCGCAGGCCGCGCACCGGCGCGCGAGGCCCTGGAGAGCAAGGCCGACAGGCCTCCCGGCGAACTCGACGACCTCCTCGAGGAGGTCAACGAAGGGCGTGCGCGCATCGCCCAGTCGCCCACCTCCCCGGCCATGCGGCGTAGCTCGTTCAGCCGGGCCGGCCGCCTGCAGGACGGCTACGCCCGGGCCCCCCAGCCTGGCCCGCCCTCCTACGCCTTCACCCTCCAGACCCTCGGCTTCCCCGCCGTGCCGGGCGCACCCCGGGCCGCGGAGGACGTCAGCGACCCGGCCTGGGATGCCGCGGCCCTGGCCCTGCTACGCACGCTGCCGCGACGCGCTGACGTACGCAAGCTCGAGGGCGGCCTGCACCTCGTGCTGCGCCGCGAGGGGCTGCATCCGACCCGCGGGGCCGTGACCGGCGGCCGAGGGCTCGAAGCCTGGATCGGTTCGGAGAGCTGGCGCATGACGCGGACCTCCCACTCGTTCGCGGAACGCGACGAGCAGTGGAGCCACGCGGGGGTCCGCGGCGCCCTCGCCCAGGCCCGGCGCTTGGCGCGCACCCGCACGGCACGCCCGACCGACGCCAACGCGTGGTGGCTGCCCCTCTGGGATCTGCGCGCGCGCGATGTGATCCAGGCCTGGGCCCGCGCCGGGTACCGCGCGAAGGTCGTCTCGGCAGACGCCACCAAGGCCGTCGTCGATCTGACGAGGCGGCATCCCGATGAGCGCACGATTCGTCTGTCGATCGATCCGACCCGACGGGTCATCACCGAGACGCGCTGGATCGATGCGACCGGTCGGACCGTCGCGCGTCTGGCGCACGCCGACTTCATCGAGGTGGCCGGTCGCCACTGGGCTCAGCGACTCGAGCGCTACGACGCCGACGACCGTCTGGTCGAGCGACGCCGCCTGCAGGTGGAGGTCATCGAGCGCGCGGCCCTCGACGCCGTCCTGGCCAAGGCGGCCACCGAGCGCACGGATGCGCTCACCGTGCACGGTCCGCTTCCGCGGCGTGCCGACGCGAAGCAGGCCACGCGCGAGCGCCGGGCCACGTTCCTGGATCATCTCGTGCTCTCCCTCAGCCTGGGGCAGCAGCAACGTCTCCCGGAGAGCCTCGCGGCCTGGGACGCCGCCGCCGCGCTGGCGGCAGGCAAGCCCGGCCTGCCGTGGGTCCGCACCACCTTCCTGACGCGTGCGCGCCAGGGGGAGCGGTTCAAGGCCTGGCTCATGGGCCTGACACCCAAGGTGCAGGCCGCGCCGGGTCAGGACGGGCGCTTCCTCGCCGCGTGGCTGCACGGCTACGCCCGCTCGACCCTCGGCCCCCGCGAGCGCGGCGAGCTCCTGGACGCCTTGCGCACCGCATGGGTCGACGCCCCGGCGCCCCATGCCGACCTGCGCGAGCTCGCGTGGCAGCGCGATCACATCGCCGTGCTGGACGCCTTGGGCGAGGTCCGCCAAGCGCGCGCCCTGCGCACCGCCCTGGCCAAGGCGTGGCCCCATCGCACCAGCCTGCTGCTGCTGCACGAGCGCGATCTCTGGCAGACAGGCCAGGTCGCCCCGGCCCTCGCTGCGTTGGCGCAAGCGCTCCAGGACCGCGAGCCGTGGACCGAGGGCGAGCGCGGCGCACTCTACCGCCGCCTGACCGATCGCCTGTGGGCGCGTCGCGAGCTGGTCCGCCTGCACGCGCGCCTGGGCGACTGGATCAAGACCCAGCCGCGCACCCCGGAGGCGTGGCAGCGCTACCTCGCGAGTCTCTACCTCCTCGGCAAGGAAGAGGTGGCGGACGCCCGCGTCGTGGCCGATCTCGGCATCACGCTCGCCGACGAGGACCCGCGCTGGCACACCGGGAGGCTGGCGGCGGCCATCGCCATGGCCCTGGGGGATGGCTGGAACTTCCAGGTCCCCCAGCTCCACAAGCCGTTTGGCAAGCCCTTGGTCGATGCGCTCCTCTATGAAATGCGTCGCACCTCCAAGCGCTCCGGCCCCGGCATGCGCATCTTCGGCGACTGGCGCTTCCGACGGACGGACCACTGGCGTGGCGTCCAGCAGACGCTCTTCGCCGACCTGCAAGCGGATGGTGCTCTCGCGTCCATGCCGCGCCACAAGCTCACGCGCTACCTGCAGCTGCTGCCGTGGAACGCAGGCGGCGCGCCCGACGCCCTCTGGCGGTCGGTCGTGGACGCGCTGAAGGCACGCTGGACCGCCGCGGAAGACGTGTTCGACCGCACCGCCCTCGAGGGGCACATCGTCCGGCTCCTCGATGCCCGCTCCGAACGCGAAGCGGCCATTGCGTTCCTCACCCAGGCCCTCGGGCGCGCGCGCCAGGGCCAAGATGGCGAGAGCGTGCGACTGGCCGGCATCCTCTTCTACCGCCTCCTCAGCACCCCCGACCACGACGCGGCCCAGACCACCGAGCGCGAGGATGCCTGCTTTGCCTTGCTGCCGGGCCTCCTCGACCCCAAGGCCAACGCCGAGACGCGTCTCGGCCTTGCGGCCTCGAACCTGCGCACCTTGGCCGACCGGCTCTACCGCTGGCGCTACGCGCGTGCCCTGGGCACCCCCGCGAGCCGCGCCGAGCTGACCCGTGCCGAGTTGAAGCTCCTGCGGCGGGAAGCACGCGCGGGCACCCGCCTCGCCATGGCCCAGCGCCTGGGGACGGCCGAGAAGACGGCTACGGCCGAGTACAAGCCCTGGCTGCAACTTGAGCGCCTCGCCTACGCCGTGGAGCATGGCGCGGATCTCGAAGCCATCGTCGCGGAGGCCTCCGCCATCCTCGGGCGGGCATGGACCCGGCCGGATCCGGAGGGCGATCGTCGTCCCCTGGAACGCCTCATGCGTGAGCGTGCCGCCGTCGTGCTCGCGTACGCGGCGACACGTCGCAACGCGTCCGACGCGGTGAGCCGTGGTGTGCTCGAGACGTTCGCCGCCGGCGAGGCCGCGGCTCCGGCCGAGCGGGGCACGCGTCTGCTGGACTGGCGCGAGCAGACCTGGCGTCTCCTCCTGGCCCGCGACGATGCCGCGGCGCTGGAGGCGAACCTGCGTCGTTGGATCGTGCCGGCCCAGGTCGAAAGCCGCTGGCGGGTGGCCCTGGGCTACCTGCTGGCCGAGACGGGGCGCCTGCCCCCCGCCGCCGAGCAGTTGGAGGCGGTGCGCGGGCTCGATGAGCTGGCGCCCGCCGACTACGCCGCCCTCGCCGACTGGTATCTCGTCCTCGACGACGACGCCCGACGCGACCGCGCCACGCTCGCGCGTTACGCCCGCATGAATGAGGGGCAGCTTTCGAGTCTGGCCTACCGCTACGAGAACAAGATGCGCGCCCGTCGCGGTGGCGTGCCGGGCGACTTCGACCCCGAGGCCGTCCGGGTGCTGCGCGCCCTCATGCGCAAGGCCACCTATCCGGCCAACTACTGGTACCGCATCCGCAACGTGTACCGCAGCACGAAGGACTTCCGCGCCCTGGACCCGGTTGCGTTCGGGCTCCTCGGCCACACCAAGGAGAGCATCTACGCGTTCCTGAACCAGGTCAGCCGACTGGCCGGTGAGGTGCACGAGGAGGCCACCCTGGACGAGTGGAACGCGCAGCTCACCGCGCAGTCCCGTGCGGCCGACTCCCCGCTCGACCGGCGCGCCATGCAGTTGGCCATCGCACGGGTCGAAGGACGCGCGAGCCTCGTGCCCGACACGGATCGGCGTTCGAGCATGAGTGGCAGACCGGTGAGCGCGAGCTCATGGCCCGCTACCTGCAGCAGATGGGCAAGGTCCAGGACCCCGCCGTGCGCGCCGAGCAACTGCGACAGCTTGCGGCGCTGCGCACGGGCGAACCCGAAGGCAGCCTGGTGCGCCTGCGCATCACCGACGCCCTGGCCCAGACGCTCTGGCGCTACGATCAGCACGATCGGGCCATCGACGTCCTGGCGGCAGAGCTCGAGGCGGTTCGCAAGACCCACGCGGGCATCGTGCCGATGGCCGCACGCGGCAGCTTCGATCGTCACGTCGGCTGGCTCTCGCACCAGGGCCGCTTCGGCGACGCCGAGCGCGTGCTGCTGCGCGAGTACGAGCGCTGGGACCTGCCGATGCGTCGACGGGGCATCCAGGGTCGCCTCTATGTCCTGTACGTCGAGGCCTTGCGGCGTGGAGGCCGTGTCTCGATCGGTCGTGGCACGGCCCTCTTCGAGGCCACCGCGGCCCTCATCCAGAACGCCATGAACGAGGATCCCGCCCAGGCGAGCGGACTGCTCAACACATGGTGCAACCTGCACCGCCAAGGGCACGCCGTCCGCAAGCCGGGCAATGCGCCGGCCCGCCTGGAGACGTGGGCCAAGGAGCGCTTCCCGGCGTTCCTCGCACGCGTCCCGCTGAATGCGGCGAACTACACGGGCACCGTGGCCTCTACGCTCCACGACATCAGCAGCCCCCACCGCGGGCTGGCCCTCTTGATGACGCGGCACGCGGGGGAGCCGGTGTGGCTGCGCCGGATCGGGTACACGGTCTGGTCCCGCCATGTCTACAGCTTCGCCCGCTGGCGGCGCGAGGCCGGCAGCATGCCC
>JARGNS010000134.1:2986-8468 GCA_029213105.1 Planctomycetota bacterium | reverse complement strand
CCCCTTCATGGATCGCGTTCCTCCGCCCAGAATCACGCCCCATGAGCCGTCTCCTCCCCCCCCTCCTCGTTGCCCTCGTCCTGGCCGTGGTCGGGGTGCGCTACGCGCAGGAGCCCTCCCGCGCCGAGGCCCGGGAGCAGATCGCCGGCCTGGTGCAGGGCGGCGTGCTGGACGAGGCCTCCGAGCGCCTCGAGCGCTACCTGACGCGCTACGACGACGAGGCCGACATCTGGTTCGCCACATGGGTCTGGTTCCGGGTGCGCCAGCCCCACCGCGCCATCAGCCAGATCTGGGATCACCCGACCATCCCCGCTCAGGCGGACACCGCCCGGCGGTTCGCGGAGACCGCCTTGTACGCGGTCGGCTGGGAAGACGAAGCGCGCGTGGACGCCACGCTTCAGGAGCCGTTCACCCTGGTGGCCCTGGCCGAGGGCGAGAACCGCTGGGCCGAGGGGCGTCTGCGGCAGCACGCGCGCGGCCTCGACCTGATGGGCGCCACCAGCTACTTCTTCCCGGCCTACCGGCGCGCGACCCGCGGGCCGATGGGCATGATCGCCGAGGAGTTCCGGGCGCGCGGTGACGAGCGCTTCGAGGTCGCCGCCGCGATCGGCTCCATGTTCGGGCAGGACTACCCCGAGGTCGCCGCCGACGAGGCCCTGCTCATCGAGGTCGTCGGCGACGACAAGTGGCGCCGCTCGTTCCGTGACGTCTGGTGCGTGTCCGCCCTCGCCCTCGGGCGACGTGCCTCCCCCGCCGGCCTGGCCGCGCTCGAGAAGGCCGCCGCCGAGCTCGAGGGCTCGGTCAACGAACTCGACCAGCAAGACCAGCAGCTCGTGTACATCGGCCTCCTGGCCGCCGGGCGCTTCGAGGCCAACGAGAAGATCGTCTCCTCCGTGTTCACCGAGGACGCGGTCATGACGGTGACGGTCTGGTACCTGGAGGCGCTCATCCATCGCTACCTGCAGGGCGACGCACGCAGCGAGCTCTGGCTGCGTCGCATGTGGGAGGGCCCCGGTCGCCGCTACGGCGGCTTGCGCGGTCGCGTCGCGCGCGCCTTCCTGCTCCAGGACAAGGTCCCCGACGACGACGCCCTCGACACCTGGGTCGGGCGCATGCTGCACGACCTCGAGGACCCGCAGGCGCCGCTCATCTCGCATGTACTCGCGCGCAGCTTCCGGCTGCGCAAGGGCCTGCCCGACGCCCGCGCACAGCTGCTCGAGCTCCTGAAGGACATCGCCGAGCGCTTCCGCCCGGGCGATGCCAAGATCGCGGAGCTGTCCGAGCCGTTCATCGAGGGCCTGCGGGCCCTCTACCTCTACGGCTGATCCACGCCCGCGCGGCGCGAAGCGCGCAAGTTCGTCCCGCGCTCCGTACGGTGGAGCCTCGCATGGCAACCACGCTGCCCCAACTGGCCGGGGGACTCGGGCTCTTCCTCCTCGGCATGATCACCATGACGAGCGGCTTGAAGACGCTCGCGGGGCCCGCGCTGCGCCGCATCCTCACCCGGTTCACGCGGAGCCCTGCCACAGGCGCGGCCACGGGGGCGGTGACCACCGCCCTCATCCAGTCCTCCAGCGCCACGACCGTCGCGGCCATCGGCTTCGTCAGCGCGGGCCTGCTCTCCTTCCCGCAGGCGCTCGGCGTCATCTTCGGCGCGAACCTCGGTACGACGATCACCGGCTGGCTCGTGGCCCTCGTGGGCTTCAAGCTGAAGCTCGGCCTCCTCGTCCTGCCCCTGATCCTCCTCGGCGCCCTGGGCAAGTTGCTCGGCTCCCGCCGTGTGGCCAGTGCGGGCATGGCCCTGGCAGGCTTCGGCCTCATCTTCGTCGGCATCGGCATGCTGCAAGGCGCGATGAGCGGCATGGCCGACCTGATCTCCCCGTCGTCGTTCCCGCCGGACACATGGGGCGGCCGCTTCCTGCTCGTGTTGCTGGGCATCGGGATCACGTTGCTCACGCAGTCCTCGAGTGCCGGCATCGCCATCGCGCTCGTGGCCGTCAACGCGGGCACCATCAGCTTCAACCAGGCCGCCGCCCTCGTGATCGGCATGGACGTCGGCACCACGGCCACGGCCGCGCTCGCGACCATCGGCGCGTCGACCCAGGCCCGTCGCACGGGCTTTGCGCACGTGATCTACAACTGCATGACGGCGGTCGGCGCGTTCTTCCTCCTGCCGCTCTATGCCTGGGCGCTCGCGAGCATCTCGGACGGTGACCTGCCCGCGGGCGAGGCGGAGCTGGCCCTCGTGGGCTTCCACACGCTCTTCAACGGACTCGGCGTGATCGCGATCCTCCCGTTCACGGGCCGCTTCGCAACGTGGCTCGAGCACATCATCCCCGATCGCGGCGAGCCCCTCACCCGCGGCCTCGACCCCGTCCTGCTCCAGCAGCCCGAGGTGGCCGTGGAGGCCTCGGCCGAGGCGATCCGACGGGAGGCGCGCAAGACGCTCCAGGAGTTCGCGGCCGTGCTCGAGCAGGGGCCCGACGGCGAGCGCGCGGACGCGCGCGTGGCCGAGCTCGCCGCCGCGCTGCATGCCACGCGGGCGTACCTCGCCCAGATCCGGGTGGGAGAAGGCCAGGAGCGGGGCCGCGTCCGGCAGCTGGCCATGTACCACGCCGTCGATCACCTACGCCGGTTGCTCGACCGCTGCCGCGACGAGGACCCGGCGCGCGTGGCGCACGAGACGGAGCGCTTGAGCGCCCAGCGCGCCCAGCTGACGGCGCTGCTGCAGGCGGCGCTGCGCTGGATGCGCGCCACCGAGGCCCCCTGCCCGGAGGCCGCGCTCGGCGCGTTCTGGCGCGGCCTCTACGACGCGCGCGAGCCGTTTCGCCGGCGCGTCCTCGCCTCGTTCGCCTCGGGCGACATCAAGTCGCCGCAGTCCCTCGTGGAGCTCGATGCGGCCCGCTGGCTGGAGCGCTCGGCGTACCACACCTGGCGCGTGGTCCATCACCTCAAGCGCATCCTCGATCCCCAGTCGATCGAGCCCGACGAACTGCCCGAGTACCTCGAGCACGTCGGACCGGAGGCCTAGCCCCGTCCGCGCCGTACGGCCCTACTCGGGCAGCCCCCACAGCACCCAGGCGGCCCAGTAGTACGGATGCGCCCAGCGCTCGTGGCCACGCAACCAGGCCTGGGCCTGACGCAGGGCGGCTGCGGCCCCGAGGCCCTCGCCGCGGGCGCTCGGGTTCCAGAGTTCGTAGAAGCGCGTCATGAGCGCACGCGTCGCCTCGTCGTCGACCTTCCACAGCGAGGCCAGCACGCGTGGTGAGCCCGCGAACATGAACGCGCGCGTCAAGCCGACCACACCCTCGACATCGTAGACCTCGCCGCGCGCTGTATCGCACGCCGAGAGCACGACCAGGTCGGCGGGCACGCGCAGGTCGAGCAGCTCCAGCGACGTCAGCATGCCGTCGCTGCCCTCGACAGGCGTCAGCGCGAGCGCCGAGGCCATCGGCCTGTCGGCACGCACGACTCCATGGCAGGCGAGGTGCACGGCCCGCCAGCGCGGCCGGAGGCCGAGCGCCCGTACGAAGCCCGGCTCGTTCGCGTCGCGTCCGACAAGGCGCACGGTCCCGACGGCCTCGACCTCGGCGCGCGTGCCGGGCAGGGGCGCCCAGCGCCGCAGCCCGCTGTAGTCCGGATCGCCCACGGCGAGCACGCCACGTCCGCGCAGCGAGCGTTCCTCCAGCAGCAGCCCGTACGTCGTACCCGAGGGCACGTAGGCGATCTCGTGTTTGGGGAACAGCAGCGCCGGCGGAACCAACCCCAGCCCCCCCATCGGCGAGACGAGGACGCGGCGTACGGCCGCCGGCAACTCGAGCGGCGCCACCAGCTGGGCACGCAGCGATGCGACGGCCCCGCGCGTGTCGTCGCCGCGCGAGGCGAAGTCGAGGCCTGCGAGCTTGCGCTCGAGTCCGCGTCGGAAGCCGAGCTTCACGATGCGGGCTTCGGTGGGCGTCGCGACCAACGCCAGGACCCGCCGTGGCAGCACGGCGTACAGCACCAGTGCCTCGTCACGCGCCAGCCGCGACTGGAGCGTCGCCAACGTATCGGGTGCCGGGCAGACCAGGTTGGCTGCGCCGCGGGCTTCGGTGCGCGTACGCGCCAGCACGCGCGCTACCTGTGTGCGTGCATCCTGCAGCTCACGTCGACGCGCGCGCATCTCGACGAGGCGTCGCTGCGCGTACGCCTTGCGGTAGCCGGCCAGGGCTTCCTCCTCGGCGGCGCGCGCCAAGGCCTCCTCGCGCCGCAGCGCGGGCGGCACGACATGCGACCACAGCGCCTCACGCCCACCGAGGGACGTCAGCAACATGCCGGAGCGGCCGGCCTCGAGGAACCACGCGGCGTCCGAGACGCTGCCGAGCCGCATCGCCGCCTCGACCCCCGTCTCGAACAACCCGCGCCAGAGGTCCCCGACCCGCGCCCCGTCGAACTCGGAGAGCTTCGTGTAGACGAAGGTCGCCTCGCGCACCGCCCGGCGTGCGTCCTGCACGGCCAGACTCGGCTCGCCGAGTTGCAGCCGCGTGGTCGCCCGCGACCAGAGCGCGCGGGCGAGTGCTTCGTAGGAGCCCGTCGCCTGGGCCAACTCGACCGCACGCTGGTCGACCTCGAGGGCGCCCTTGAGCGTGCCCATGGCGCGGTGCATGCCCGCCAGGTCCACCAACGCGGCGGTGACCTGCAGGGGGTCGCCCGTGCGCTCGGCCGCCTCCAGGGCCGCCTCGTGACGACCGAGCGTCGTACCGAACTCGCCTTCCAGCATGTGCAAGGAGCCCAGGCGTCGCAGGATCGAGGCGCAGGCATCGCCGTCGCAGCCGTTGGGCACGCAACTCAACGCACGCTCGAGCAGTTGCGCATGGGAGCCGTCGGACTCCGGCGGTGTGGCCTCCTCGCCCGAGCGCTCCGCCGGGCCGACGAGGGGCCGCTGCGCCCCCATCTCCTCGGCAATGGAGAACGAGGACGCGAAGCACTGCTCGGCCCGCTCGGCATCGCTCAGCAGGGTGTAGAGCTCACCGAGCTGCGCGAGGACCGCGGCCTCGCCCTTGGGATTGCCGAGCGCCTGCATCAGCAGCCGTGCCTCCTCGAGGCACGTCAGGGCGCGCGCGTACTCGCCACGCCGGATGCACAGCCCGCCGAGTCCGCTCAGCACGACCGCCATGCCCGGCTTGTCACGCATCGCGTCGAGCAACTTGTACGCACGATCGTGCGCCGCCGCGGCCCGCTCGAGTTGGCCCGTCCGTCGTAGTGCCATGCCGAGCTCGATCAGGGTGTGGGCGAGACGCGACTTGTCGTCCAACCCCTCGAGCGCGGTCACGGCCTTCTCGAGCGCCGCGACGGCCTTCCCAGGATCCCGGGCATGGATGTGGTAGAGCCGGCCCAGGGACGACCACGCGCGCGCCTCGCCGGCGCGATCGCCGGCGCGCGCGGCGGCCTCGCGGCTGCGGTGCACGCTCTCGAAAGCGCGTACGGGATCACCCTGCCCCTC
>JARGNS010000134.1:0-2976 GCA_029213105.1 Planctomycetota bacterium | reverse complement strand
TTGTCCAGTACCGTGACGGCGCGGGACCAGCGTCGTGCGCTCACGTGGCACAGGCCCGCCCGCGAGAGGGCGCGCACGGACATGGCCAGCCACCCGAGGGATCGCGCCTCCTCGGCGAGTTGCTCGAACAACGCACCGGCCTCGAGTTCCCGCTGCAGGCCCACGAGCGCGACGCCACGCCGGAACGTCACGCGCACACCCGCCACGTGCTCGGATGTCGCCTTCAGCGCGGCGAGCAGATCGTGGGCCTCCTGCCAGGCCTCACGCTCCAGGAGCGGAGCCGACGCGGCCAGGCCCGCGCGCCACGCGGCAGGCGTGGGCTCCGCCCGGCGCCGTTCCACGTAGGCGCGTGTCCGGCCGCGGGGCGGCCGTCGCCAGGCCGGCTGCGGCCGCAGCCGCCCCGCGTGCCACGAGCGCGTCCGCCAGAAGCCACGGATCGGGATCGTTGCGCGCCGCCAGCGCCTGGAGGGCGGGCCCATCCTGGGCTTCCCAGGCGACCAGGACGGCGCGCGTGGAAGCATCGAGTGCGTCCCCGGGCTCGTCCGCGTACGCAAGCCCCCCGCCGGCGAGCAGCAGCAGCAGGAGAACCAGGGCGCGGTGCATGCCCCAACGGTAGCAAGCGCCAGGCCAGCGGGGCGGTGCACCCGCTCCACGGCCACGGCCTTCGGTGCGTGGCTGTCCGCACCGGCAGGGGACAGGCCCGCCCCCCGAGGGCCCGCCGTGACATGGACGCCGGCCGTTCCCGCCTGTTTCCGTGACAGAGCCCGCCAGCCCCGCCGAGCCGATGGGCCCCCAGGCCCGATTTATGCCCCTGAGGGGCGTGACGGGCCGGAATTGCTGCTTTTCGTGAAATGCCCCGGCCCAGCTTTCGCTTACCAAGGTGACAGGTCAGTGTGCCGGGGCGCTTGGCGTCGCGGCTTGGTTGACACCCGCAGAAGAAGGATGGAGACGATCATGCAACACCATGCGAGACACATCACGACCGCCCTCTTGGTGGCCCTCGCCTTGGTACTCGGCGCCTGTGGCGACAGCGCGAGTACGAAGTCAGCGAACATCACCTTCCGGACGGACCCGGCAGGCGTGCAGGTCTGGATCGATGGCACGAACGCGGGCACGACGCCCGTCGTCGTGTCGGTCGAGGACGGCACCCACGGCATCGAGTTCAAGCGCGACGGCTTCGAAGCCGTTCGCGAGACGCTTGACGTCAAGGCCGGCAACGACTTGACGGTCACCACGGCGCTCGCCGTGACCGGCACGCCCGAAGAGCGCGTTCACACGCTCCTCGCCGCGCTGGGCATCCCCGAGCACGAGACCATCGAGCCGAAGGCGCACCGCGCGCCGATGAAGAACGGCATCATGCTGTACTGGCCTCAGAAGAAGGTCCGCAAGGGTGGCCTGAGCACCTGGCGCATCGAGATCGACGCCGACTACGAGGACGATGGCGACCTCGTGTTCAAGAAGGGCAAGAAGGAACTCCACCGGGCACCCTTCCGCGCGTCGGGTCTGGTCATGGAAGGCCGCCTGCCCGCGAGCGTCGTCGAGGCGCTGTCGCGCGGCTCGCGCGTCACCTGGGGCATCGACTTCGAGAACAAGCGCAAGAAGGACGTCATGGCCAAGTTCGTCGTCGACGACGGCAAGGCCCTCGAGCGCAAGCTCGAGCGTCTGGTGAAGCGCTCCGTCTACCGCCGTGCGGGACCGCTCGAGCGTGAGATGGCCAAGATCGAGCTCAAGCGCAACTACCGCTACTACACCGAGTCCCTCACCGACGCGATGAGCGTCCTGAACACCTGGCCCGACACCGTGCTCGCCGACAAGATCGTCGCGGACTCCCTGCAGCGTCTGCAGCTCAAGGAGAGCATGCTCTACCTCGAGATCATGAAGCGCATCCGCGGTCGCGGCACGGCGGGCGGTCGCAAGGCTGCCGGTCTCGGCACCGTGGCCCGCCCCCTGGCCCCGAGCCTGGTGGCGCCGAAGGTCCGTGCTCCGACCCCCAAGTCCGAGGCCCAGGGTGGCCTGAAGGCCGGCGGCGGCGTTGGCATCAAGCCGACGGGCGGCGACCAGAAGCGTGAGCCGGGCCCCATCGAGGGCAGCAACGGTCCGGGTACCCCGGGTGTGACGGTGGATCCTGCCGAGGCGCGTGAGCGCGACGAGCAGGCCCGCCGCAACGAGGTCATGGTCCTGCAGGAGGCGCTTGCGGAGCAGCAGGCGATCACCGCCCAGCTGGAAGAGGCCGAGCAGCGGATGGCCGAAGCGAACCAGGCCGTCAAGGATGCCCTGGCGCAGATCGAGCAGGCAGGCCAGGCCGTGACGGATGCCGAGCAAGGCGTCCGGGACGCGGAAGCCACCGGCGACCCCGCCAAGATCGATGCGGCCAAGGCGGAACTCGACAAGGCCATGAAGCGTGCCGAGGCCCTGAAGGACGCCGCCAAGGAAGCCGAGCAGGCCAAGGCCGAGATCGCCAAGACGAGCCGTGAGCTCATGGAGCAGCATGGCTCCGCCGAGGACGCCCGGAACCGCGAGAAGGAGATCCAGGACCAGATCGAGCAGGCCCGCCAGCCCAAGGAGCACGAGCAGAACCCGGACGGCATGCCGACCCCGGATCGTGTGGCCGAGGACCCGCTGGCCGAACCGGGCGAAGAGGACTACGGCATCGAGGAAGACACGCTTCGCCGCCAGAGCCTCGAGACGGAGGTCTTGAACGCCAAGCAGCAGCTCCAGAACGCGACCGACTGGATCGCGTCCAGCGAGCAGGCTGCCGCGCTCAACAAGACGGCCTACGAAGCGGCCATCCAGGAGATGGACGACGCAGAGGCCTCCGGTGACCAGGCCCGCATCGATGCGGCGGAGCAGGCGCTCGGCGAAGCCCACGAGAACTACAGCCGCTCGGCCATGGAGCTCGAGCGTGCCAACGCGGCGAAGGATCGCGCTGGCCGTGAGCTGGAGCGCGCCGAGGAGAACCTCGACGAGTGGGATCAG
>JARGNS010000133.1 GCA_029213105.1 Planctomycetota bacterium | reverse complement strand
AGGATGGAGAAGAACCGAGCGCAGCAGTGCGCGGTGTGTGCGTAGCCGGAGGAACCGAGGGTCAGGATCGCCCAATCTGGACGGAGCATTGGCGCTCCCGGGTCGGGACTCTGCCCGGAGCGCGCAGGCGAGCGCCGCGGGCTTCCTTCAGCCCGCATCTGCGGGCGGCTCCCGCCGCATCTGGCGTGTCGAGAACTCGAACAGAATGGTCAGAATGTCGAAACACACAGCTCGGCAGGACGCAGATGGGTAGCGAACGACACCTCGTCAGCCGCACAGGAGTACTCCCCCCGGTCAGCTAGCGAGGAAGAGCACGGCCCCACCGCTTAACAGCTTGAGTTTAACGCTCTAGGTTCGAGTCCGGTGTGGGGGCCCAGAACGGCCTTATCCTGTTAACTGGCGGCGCCTCTTGCGAGAGCAGCAGAGAGTTCGAGAGTCCCGCGTAGAGCGCGTGTGTTAAGCGCGAGGTCGGGCGCGAGGCTCGTCCAAGAACGCACGCCCCGGGAGGCGCGAAGTTCTGGCCCCTGCGGGCGGCGTCGCGCGAGGCCTCGATCAGGGCCTCTCAGCGGGCGCGAGAGCGTAAGAGAAGAAGTGGCTCCCCATTCCATACCCAGGTTCGAAACACTCTCTGTTTCTGTCACACCTCGGGGAGCCCGGCGTCTTAGGCCCCACACGGTCTTCGGTCATGAGACCTGGCCGTGCGAGATCACGACCATGCCGATCCTCTGTTCAGTCTCGACGCGGCGGTGTGCTTCGACCGCCTCTTCCGGTGGGGCAACTCGGTCGATGGGTACTCGGATCTCGCCACGCTCGATCAAGTCCTTGAGGTCACGCAGCTCGCCTGCGGTCTCCCGGGCAAGGGCCACGATGACCTCCTTGTCGGAGAACCAAGACGACGGGAACGAGCGCAGCATGTCGGAAGAGCGTGGGTTCGCCAGCGCGTAGCGACCCTTGGGCCTCAGCTACCGCAGGCACCGGGAGTAGGAGCTGCTCACGATCATGTCGAAGATCACGTCGTAGGAACGGCCAGCGCGCGTGAAGTCCTCCTTGGCGTAGTCGATGAAGTGATCTGCACCGATGTCGCGTACCAGCTCCTCCTTCGCCACGCAGTCCACCGCGGTGACCTCGGCCCCCATGGCCTTGGCGAGCTGTACGCCGAAGATGCCGATGCTGCCGCCCGCCCCGTTGACGAGCACGTGCTCGCCCGGCTGGACCCTTGCGCGGCGCAGGAAGTGCAACGCGTTGAGTCCACCGAGCGGGACGGCCGCCGCCTCCTCGAAGCTCACGTTGCTCGGCTTGTCGACGACGGTCGCCGTTTCCGGAAGGGTCATGTACTCGCCGTACGCGCCCATGCGCAGGCCGGCGCTACCGAAGACCGCCTGCCCGGGCTCGAACATCGAGACCCCCTCGCCCAGCGCCTCGACGACACCCGAGAAGTAGCCGCCGAGGATCTGACGTCGAGGCCTTCGGAGGCCGACGGCCAAGCGCAGCGGCAGCCAGAACCACTTCACGGGGAAGCGGAAGCTGCGCAGCTCGCAGTCGGCCTTGGTCGCCTCCGCCGCGTGGACGCGGATCAGCACTTCGCCCTTCGCCGGGGTCGGTCGATCGACCTCGGTCACCCGGAGCACGTCGGGGGGGCCATACTCCGCGTAGACGATCGCCTTCATGACGGGCCAGTCTATCGGCGTCCATGGGACAGCACGCAGCCGCGCGAAAGCTCCGCTGCTCGTGACATTCGTCAGCGAGCGGTGAATTTCTTGCGCGGCTCGGTACCCTGGCACCGGCTCTTCGTTCCCGAGATGATGGCCGGCCGGAGAATGGCGTTGAATCAAAGAGCTGTCCCCACAGCGCCGGACAAGCTGCGCGCGCCTGAGATCACATCGGACCACCTGCCTCGGCCGCGCCTGACCCGATTGCTCGGAGGCTCCGGTAGCCCAGACATCGTCCTCGTCTGCGCGCCCTCTGGGTTCGGGAAGACCACCCTCGTCGCCCAGTGGGTCCACGACGAGGAGCACCCCGTCGCATGGCTCACACTCGACGCAGAGGACGGGGACGGAGCAACTCTCGCACGACAGGTCCTTGCCGCGCTGCGCACCGTCGCCCCGGGAACGGGCGAGCACACGGAGCGTCTCCTCCGCAAGCGCCGAGCGGTCGCGTCCGAGGAGTACGGGCGCTCGCTTCTCGCCGATCTGATGCCGATCGAGACCCGCTTCACCCTCGTCCTCGACGACTACAGCGCGCTTCCGCCGGGGGACGTCCACGCCGTGATCGAGGAGGTGCTCCGTCAGCTGCCGGACAACCGGCGGATGGTCCTCATCGCCCGCTACGACCCGCCGCTCGCGCTCCGGGATCTGCTCGTCGCGGGCCGAGCCAGCGAGATCCGGCAGAGGGAACTTGCGTTCACCGCCGAGGAGACCGCGGCGCTCTTCGAACAGCAGGTGGGCTGGGTGCCCGACCCGCCGCAGCTCGAGCGTGCGGTCCAGCGCCTCGATGGGTGGCCGACGGGGCTTCGGCTCCTGGCACAGGGCCTCGGCGACCCGGCTGCTCGAGAGCGGATCGTAGAGCGGCTTCCGGAGGGCGTCCTGAGGGCGCAACGCTACCTCTGTGCCGAGCTCTTCGATCGACTCGAGAACGCACAGCAGGACGTGCTTCTACGGTGCTCACTACTGGATGCGTTCACCAGCGAGCTGTGCGCCGCGCTGGCAGGCGGCGCGGGCGAGTCGCTGCCCCCGGTCCTCGATCCAGAGTGGGACGGCACCTTCGTAGCACCCATCGACGAGCGCCCCTCCTGGTACCGGATCAGCTCCCTGTTCCGAGAGTTCCTCGAAGACCGATGCCGCGCACGCTTCGACGCCGACGCCATCCGGACGCTTCACGATCGTGCCGCCGCGTGGTGCTCTGCGCACCATCACGTGGTGGAGGCCATCGACCACGCGTTGCAGGGCCACGAGCCCACCTCGGCCGCAGGCGTACTCGCCGACCACCGGATCCGCCTCATCAACGACGGCCGCTATCCGGAGCTGTTCCAGGCCATGCAGCGGCTACCCGCCGAAGTGATCGATTCCCACCTCGACACGCTACTCCTTCGGGTGTGGGTGGCACCGGGCGAGGTCTTCGAGGAGACGGTCTCCCACGTGGAGTCCATGCTAGCGCAAGAGGCGCCACCCACGGACCGTGTCGACGCCGTGCGTGGCGAGCTGCGGCTGATGCAGGCCGGCAACCTCATGTCCCTGTCGATGGGTGACACCGCTGGCCTGTCCGAGCTCGTCGCGTGCGCCAAGGAGGCCCTCGACCTGCTCCCGTCGGGCTTCGCGGGGGCGCGCGCGATGGCCTACTTCCTCCTCGCCCAGGCCCTGCAGTTTCGGGGAGAGATTCGTGCGGCCGACGCGGCGCTCGATCGTGGCGTCGCGGAGTTCGCCGTGGGTGGCGCTCATCCGCTGAGCATCATCCACTACGCACGTGCCCTCATTCACCTGATGGAGGCGGATCCCGTCACGGTCAGGGATGCGCTGCTGGCGTCCCTCGCCTGCGATCTCGCCGTGCCACCCGAGACCGAGCCGTACCGGCTGCAGGTCCGCCGCCTCCTGGGTCTGATCCACTACCAGTGGAACGAGCTCGACGAGGCCGCACGGGTTCTCGACCGTCCCGAAGGAAGGCGTCACCTGGCGAGTGTGCAGGCACTGGCTCAGGTCCGCCAAGCGCAGGGCAGGGAGCCGGAGGCGTCGCAGCTCATGGAGGCGGCCCTCGCGCTGGCCGCGAAGGCAGGGGGGCGAACGAGCCTGCTCCATGCGCATGCGCAGGCGGCGCAGCTTGCTCTCCATCAGGGGCGCTTCGCCGACGCGCTCCGCTGGGCGGAAGGGGCCCGGACCGAGGAGGTGCGCCCCTTCCACAGCGCGCTGGCCACCAGTCTGATCCGCGCCGAGGTCCTGATCCGCGCCGGTGAGGCGCGTCACCGCAAGACCGCGGCAGACCTTCTCGAGAGCATGAACAGGGCGGCCCAGCAGGTGAATCTGCACAATCATCGGATCGGGATCCTGGCGCTGCAATCGCTCCTTTGCTCGGCCGCACACGACGAGGACGGAGCCTTCGCCGCGCTGGGCCGCTCCCTGACACTGGCTTCGCGGGGCCGCTACATTCGCGCCTACCTCGATCTGGGTTCGGACATGCGCAGCCTCCTGGCCCGCTTCCCGGCCCAGAGCGAGCATGAGGACTACGTCACCGAGCTCCGCGAAGCGTTCGTGAACGAGAGGCTCCGCACCCAGGGGCACGTCAGCCCGGGACTGCCCGACCCGCTCAGCGACCGCGAGCTCGACGTCCTGGTCCTCATGGGCCAGCGCTACTCGAACAAGGAGATCGCCCGGAAGCTCCACGTCTCCGTGCCCACGGTGAAGTCCCACGCCATCCGGATCTACCAGAAGCTCCACGTCCACCGCCGGCGCGAGGCCGTCGAGAAGGCCCGCGCTCTGGGCATCCTCTCCGAGGCGTAGTACCGGACCTCTCGCGGCGGCGAGCGCCGCGCGATTCAACCCGCTTTCCACCCTTGGGGTGGATGCGGACGCACGCATCGAGCCCTAGTCTCTTGCTCGATGAGCGCAGCCAAATGGGAGCAGCCGTGGCCGTCCATGTCCGACGCAGCACGCTACCGGATCCAGGTCCTTGGATACGTGGATCCGGCGCACGCGCGCCGGCTCAGGGACGTGGCCATCGGGAACACGGTGGCCGAGGACGGTGTTCCCATCGCGACGCTCGAGGGCGTCGTACCGGACCAGGCGGCACTGATGGGGCTCCTCGTCGCGCTCAGCGGCTACCACTTGCCGCTGCTGTCGGTCGCGCTCCAGCGGCCGAGGAGGGACCCGTGACGCCCTCCGCAGCCCGACAACCGGGAAGACACCACACACGGAGGAGCGACGACATGAAGGAGAAGACAACATGAACAAGCTACGGATCGCGGGCCTCGCGTTCGCCCTCGTCTGCACGGTCCTGCTCGGCGGATGCGGATGCGGGGGAGACAGCGGCGGCGACACACACTCGAACAACTGGGATCAGATGATCTGGGATCAGGGAATCTGGCAGTAGCCAGGAGAGGCAATTCAAGATGCAGAGACTTTCGTATCTCTTCGGGGGCATGCTGGTGTTGCCGCTGGCCCTCATCACGGCAGGCGTTCTCTACGCAGACAGCGTGTCCACGCCCAACACCTTCGTGGCCGGCACGGCCGCTGTCGCTGACGAGGTGAACGCGAACTTCGCTGCCCACGAGGCGGCGATCAACGACAACGACTCCCGCTTGAGCGCCCTGGAGTCGACGCTGCCGTCCTTCCGCGCGACGGTGAGCACGAACACAACGGGCGACGCTATGGGCACGATCGTGTTCGACAGCGAGGCCTATGATCAGGGGGACGTCTACGACCCGATGACCGGGGAGTTCACGGCGCCCGTGGCAGGAATCTACCAACTCAGCTTCAGCACGGTGAATGCCTCGACGACCGTCGACGCCAGCATATCCATGGACGTGAACGACGGCGCTACCTTCGTCGGCGCGACGGAACTCAACAGGAACAAGGAGACTGCCTCCATCGTAGTCACCGTCCGCTTGGCGCAGGGCGACAGGGTAAAGGTCGTCAGGCAGCAGTCGATCGAACTCTGGGGCACGACCCCCGCCGGCCCCTACAGCGTCTTCTCCGGACACCTCGTCCGCTAGGAGGGGTCAGGCACTTGCCTCCACCCTCCGTTACAGTCCAGGCACCGGGCTCATCGAGCCCGGCGCCCTACGAGATTCGTGAACACCTGCCCCACGGGGCACCAACGAGGAAGGCACCGACATGCACCGCCCAGCGGGGAGCCATCCGGTCCGCCTGCTCGTCGTCATGGACCCGATCGAGGCCATCGACCGGCAGAAGGACAGTTCCTTCGCCATGCTGCTCGGGGCCCAGCAGCGGGGCTGGCGCATTGCCTACGCACAGGTCCAGGACCTCTGGGTGCTGGACGGCGAGGCACGCGCACGAGTGGCCGACCTGCGGGTGTGGGACGACGACGAGCGCTGGCACGAAGTCGGCGAGCACTACGAAGTGGCACTGTCCGCGTTCGACGTCATCCTCATGCGCAAGGACCCACCCTTCGACCTGGAGTACGTCTACGCGACGTACGTCCTCGAGCGCGCCGAGGCCGCTGGCGCCCTGGTAGTCAATCGACCGCAGGGCCTGCGCGATGCCAACGAGAAGGCGTTCGTGGCATGGTTCCCCGAGTGCAGCGTCCAGACGCTGATCAGCCGCTCGCTGCCGCAACTTCGCCGCTTCATCGACGAGCACGAGCGCGCCGTGGTCAAGCCGCTGGACCGGATGGCGGGGCGGTCCGTGTTCGTCACCGGCGCACTCGATCCCAATCGCAACGTACTGCTGGAGACGATGACGGACTTCGGGCGCCGATCCATCGTGGCGCAACGCTACATCCCGGAGATCCTCACGACAGGCGACGCGCGCATCTTGCTGATCGATGGCGAGCCGGTCGACAGGGCACTTGTTCGGATCCCCCCACCGGACGACCACCGCGGCAACATCTCCGTCGGCGCCAGCACGGAGCTGCGCCCGCTCACATCCGACGAGCAGAGGGTCTGTGCGATCGTGGGCCCCGCGCTTCGGGATCGAGGACTGCTCTTCGCCGGCATCGACGTGATCGGCGGCCTACTGACCGAGATCAATGTGACGAGTCCCACCGGGATCCGTGAGCTCGAACGATACGAGACCAACGTTGGAGGAGACGAATCCATGGCAACCGAACCTGATCTGCGGCCGCCGGCGGAGGGGATCAAGGAACCCGACTGGGACACCCTGGACGCCAGCTATGAGGCACCCGGCGCTCGGGACGTCGTACCCGAGATGCCGCCAATCCCCGACGTGACGACCCCTCATCCGCCCAAGGACAACTGGGCATGGGCTCACTACGACGACTTCTATCACAAGCCGCGAAAGGCGTTTCCGACTCCGAATCGCGAGCCCATCAGCGAAGCGAACCCGCTCGAGATCGATGTCTTCTACTCGATGCGCAGCCCCTACAGCTATCTCTCGCTGTTTCGGCTCGCGTATCTCCACTCGAACTTCAACGTGAACGTCAACATCAGGGTGATCTTCCCGATCGCCGCCCGGACGGCCAAGCCCGGCCAGAAGTCGGCGCTTGGCGGACGGTGGTACTTCTGGGGGTACTCCGTCGGGCTCGACATGACGCGGACGGCCCAGTACGAGGGGATTCCGTGGCGCTTCGCCAACCCGGATCCGATCTTGGCCGACACCTATCCCCCGGAGTCAGGGACCCAGATCACGGCTCCGATGGAGAAGCAGCCCTACATCACCTGGCTGGTTCGGCTCGCCAACGCCGCACAACTGGAGGGCAAGGCACTCGAGTACTGCCTCGCGGTATCGCCGCTGATCTGGGGGGCGCAGACGAAGCTCGGCGAGTGGCCGTTCCACGTCGAAGCGGCCGTCAACAGCATCGGCATGGACTACAGCGCCGTGATCGAAGACATCCGGGCAAACCCCGACAAGTACGACGACGTCTGGCAGCAGAACCAGGAAGACTTCCAGATGACCGGACAGGGCGGCGTGCCGACCATGTCGTTCAATGGTGAGCCGTTCTTCGGACAGGATCGATTCAACCAATTCTTCTGGCGCCTGCGCCAGAACGGCCTGACGCAACGCAAGGTGCCGAGAGAGCCCATCGTCGCAAAGCCGTTGCGCTGGCCCATCAGTAGCGGAGGCGAGTAGAGGCCACATCAGGGCATCCCTCTCCCGCGGCGGGGGATGCCCGCACCACTCGAAGGAGTCGCAGATGACGGAAGAGCTGCTTCACTATCTCGAGCGGGCCGGTGGGGTGATCAACTTCGCGGGCGTCGTCGTGATCGTCGGTGGCTTCCTCCTTGCGGCCGTGCGGTATTCCACCGACTACCGCCGCCTGGGCGCAGAAGAGGCGTTCACGCGCTTCAAGGTCGGCCTCGGCCATCCGCTGATGCTCGGCCTGGAGATCCTGGTCGTGGCCGACGTCATCGAGACGATCACCGTGGAGCCCAGCTTCACCTCGGCGGCGACCCTGGGTGTCCTGGTCCTCTTGCGGACGTTCGTCAGCTGGACGCTCGCACTGGAGACCGAAGGACGCTGGCCGTGGCAGCCCGAGGCGAGGGAGTAGGCAATGCCCGAGTGGATGCATGAGGCGCTCCACGTCATCGTGAGTGGCCTGGAGATCGTCGGCGCAAGCGCGCTCATTCTCGGCTTCCTGATCGCCACCGTGCGGTTCGTGGGTCAGGTGAAGTCGCTCGGTGTTGCCGACGCTCGGGAGGGCTACCGACGCTCGCTCGGGCGCGTCGTACTGGTCGGACTCGAGATCCTGGTGGCCGCGACGATCATCAAGACGATCACCATCGAGCCGACACCTGCCAGTCTCGGCCTGCTCGCGATGATGATCGCCATACGGACCTTCCTCGGCTGGACCATGGTGCTCGAGATGGACGGACGCTGGCCCTGGCAGTGACCTGCCCCCCTCTGAGCGTGCCACCTGGTCGGATACATTTCACCGATCAGG
>JARGNS010000132.1 GCA_029213105.1 Planctomycetota bacterium | reverse complement strand
TGACCGCCGTGGCCGACTTGCGCTCGGAGCCCTTCAGCCGTCACGCGCCGCAGTTCTGCAAGCAGGAACTGCAGGCGGCCCTGCGCGCAGGGGGTGTGGGCTACGTGTTCCTCGGTCGCGAGCTCGGCGGCCGCAGCCAGGACGAGGGCGTGCTTACCGATGGCCATGTGGACTTCGAGAAGCTGGCCGCGACCGAGGCGTTCCAGGAGGGCCTGGCACGCGTGCGGCAGGGGGCGTGCACCCATCGGGTGGCGCTCGTCTGCGCGGAGCGTGATCCGCTGCACTGCCACCGGGCGTTGCTCGTCGGCCGCCACCTGCATGGGGCGGCGCTCGAGGTCCAGCACATCCACGCGGATGGAGGGGTCGAGCCTCACGGGGCGCTCGAGCAACGCATGCTCGAAGAGCACGGCCTCGGGCAGGAAGACCTCTTCACGCCCTTTGACAGCCGCCTGCACAAGGCCTACGTCCGCCAGGGTGAGCGCGTGGCCTACCGCCCTTCCTCGTAGCGCGCGGGGTCAGCTGGAGACGAGCCCGAGTCGCCGCATGGCCGCCATGCCCAGGGGGCGCTGGTAGGCCAGCGTGACGAGCATCACGTCGAGGCGGTCCTTGGGCAGCTCCACACCGGTGACGCGTGCCGCGCCGGCCCCGACGTCCTCGCTCTCGTCGAGGAGGCGCACGTCCACGGTGGCCCCGTGGACCTTCATGAGCGTCGACATGGCCTTGCGGATGTCCGCGGCGCCTTCGGGGCGCGGCAGGCGTACGCGGACGCCCACGACCGTGACGAGGTCGGTGTGGCAGAAGAAGGCGGGCGGTGCCCCGGCGGACGTGCCCGTCACCAGCGCGCGGTAGCGATGGCGGGGGGCGGGGACGGCCGGAGGCTGGTCGACGAGTCGCAGCGGTGCGGGCGCCGTGACCACGGGTGCTTCGGTGGACGCCGGCGCTTCGGCCACGGCGCTGGACTGCTCGTGGAGCGCGTCCTTGGGGCGCAGGGTGACGACGCCGGCGTAGCTGGTCTCCGCGTCTTCCTCGGGCGTCCAGGCCGGGAGGTCGTCACGCACGGCCGGAAGCTGGGCGTCGAGGATGCCGGTCACGTGGTCGTCGAGGGGTTCGTCGAAGGCGCAGCAGATCTCCACCTCGCCCGGGCCGTCTGCGGGCAGGCCGATGCGGGTGAGCTCGACCCCGCGTTGGAGCAGCGGGCCGAACTTCTCGTAGTCGAGGTCGAGCGCGAAGTGGGGTGCGAGTGCGTCGGCCACGCGCCGCGCCGCCACGCCCATGTCCTTGGTGGGTTGCATGCCGAGCGCATCCGCCTGGATGCGCAGGCGCAGGCCCGTGCGGCTCAGGTCACAGACCTTGGCTGCCAGGAAGCCGGTCGAGGTGTAGATCTGGGCGGGTATGCCGACTTCGATGCGTTCGGCGCGCCGACGATTGCGGGTACTCAAGGGAGGCCTCGGAGACGTGGTGGAGGGGGACGCTGCCCCATCGACCGTGCCGGGCCCAGGTCTGAAGCGAAAAAGTCGCTAACGTCGCAAAGTCGTCGACTCCGACTCCGCCGCCAGCTCGAAGCCGGACGGGTCGGCCACGATCTTGACCCGTGCGGCCACGAGGGCGCGCGGCGGCACCTTGACCACCTTGCACTCGAACTCCATCCGGAGTCGCTGGTTCGGGCGCAGCACGAAGCGGGAGGACGTCGCCGCCAGGCCGCTTCCGGAGACCGTCACATCGCCCTCGGCGCGGCCCCGGACGAACTCCAGTTCGGGCGGCAGCGAGAAGCGCACGATCATGTCCGGCGTCAGCGCGGAACCGACGTCGTTGTCGATCTGCAGCCGGTACATGAACGTCTCGCCCAGGCGGAAGATGCCGGCGGGGGAGCGGTCGATGGCCGTGTCGATCATCTCGAGCTGCAGTGCGGGCAGGCCCTTGCAGAAGGCCGAGCAGATGCAGCCCGAGGCTGCGATGCCCGTGGCGTCCGTTGCGTGGGCCGTGAGGCGGCATTCGCCCACGTCCTTGCACTGCATGCGGACGCAGTGCGTATGACTCTCACCCTGGGCCAGACGCGGGATCGTGATGACCAGCTTCTGATCCGGCGCGACGACGGCGTTGGGGCAGCCGGTGATCGTGAGGCGGATGTTCTCGAGCGGGACGGCGCCAACGCTCTTGACCGTGGCGCAGAAGTCGAAGGGGTCACCCACGATCACCGTGCGCGGGGTCGCCGTGCACGAGACGATCATGTCGCGGCACAGGCAGGGATCGTCTTCGGCGCCCGCGGGGCCGGCGATGCCGAGCGCCCACGCGGCGAACACGAGCCCCACGGCGATCTGCTTCAGCGCACCCATGTCGAGACCTCCGCTCTCTCGCGGAGGAATCTACCGTGCCGGCTTCTCCGGGGCCACGCCCAGGCGCTTTGCCCCCCGTGCGGAGGCCTCCCGGAGGTCTGCGCCCACCCTGCGGCCCTCGCCGGCGGCGGCGATGGCCTCCGCGAGGTCGGCGACGCGGTGGTAGGTCCCGAGGCGGCAGGCAGCCAGCTTCAGGCCCTCCTTGCCACCGCGGAGCCAGCGGGTCAGGGCCGCGGCCGTCTCGTCCGGTAGCGCCCAGCCGTAGGCTGCGAGGGCCGCCTCGTGGGCGACGACTTCGGAGGAGCCGGGGGCGGCCTCGAGCGCGGCGATGGCGCGTGCGACGCGCGCTTCGGCGCGAACTTCGTACTTCTTCCACCAGTAGGCCCAGCGCGCGTGCACCGGAGGCAGGCGGGTGCGGGTGATGGCACCCAGGGCGCGGAAGGCTGCGGCCCGGAGATCGCGATCCTCGTTGACGGGCGAGGCCAGGGCGAGCAGTCCGGGCACATCGTGGCCGTCGCCGACGGCGCCGAGCGCCACCACGGCGGCCCAGCGCTCGCGGGGCGTGGCGAAGCGGTCGGCAAGCCGGGTGTGCACGGCCTCGGCCAGGGCGTCCGAGCGCAGCCCGACGCGGGCGAGCCCCAGCAGGGCCTCGATGCGGACCTCCGGGGCGCGTTCGCGCAGCAGGCGGCCCAGGCCGCGCGCGGCCTCCACGCCTCGGCTGGCGACAAGCGCCCGTGCGAGGGTCAGGCCGCGGTCCTTGTCTCCCAGGGCTTCCTCGAGGGCCTGACCTACGGCCTCGGCGCGCGCCGGCGTGCCGAACTCGACGGACCATGCGGTCGGGGTGGGCTCGACGGTGGCGACGGCGGGCTTCTCCGCGGAAGCGGGCGGGGTGGTCTTGTCCTGCCGGGTCGCGGGAGCCTCGAGGACCTTGGTCGGCTCCTCGACCACGCGTGCGGGCGGAGCGCTCTCCTCGGCTCCGGCCACGGGGGCGAGGAGGAGCAGGACGAGCAGCATCAGGACGCTGCGGGGGAGCAGGCGACTACCGGAGACGCTCATCGAGGTCCCGCCAGTAGAGGCGCTCGAGCATGGCGTCGCCGTACTCGTCGATCTCGCCGAGCGCGCGGTCGTAGTGGAAGCGTGAGTTGCCGGCCACCGTGATCGTGCTGGCGACGAACGCCCCGTAGACGTCGTCGTTGCCGTGCACGGAGAGCGAAGCGCCCGGGGCGTAGAGGGCCATGGCCGCGCCCGAGCCGCCGCGGATCTTCACCTGGCTCGAGGACGGCGTGTGACCGGGGATGACCCAGTAGGGGTGTACCAGTACCCGCAGGTCTCCCGGCCGGCCCGGGTTGTTGACGACCCCGCCGCCGCTGACGTCGAAGTCCCCGGTCACGTAGATCGTCGTGGGTCCATTGACGATCAGCTGTGTCTGACCCGTCAGTCGGATGTCCGAGAAGATGTACGTGCCGCCGTCCAGCACGACGGTTCCCTGGCCACTTGCGCTCAGCGCATAGGTCTTGGGGTCGTACGGGCTGGCCTTCGTGTTGCCCCCGCCCTTGTTGCCGCCGTTTCCGTTTCCGTTCCCGTTTCCTCCGGTGTTCGCGGGGGGCGGGGCCGGGAGCAGGGTGGCGTTGTCGTTGGCTGCGAGCGCAGCCCGGAAGTCGCTCAGCGAGGGATCTTCGAGCAGGATCTCGCGCCGCCGGGCGAGCGTGTCCCCCCAGACGGTCGGGCTGCCCGACATGGAAGTCTGATGGAGGGGGCCGGGGATCGCGTTGCCTCGGATGGTCACGCTGGAGCCGTGCAGGACGATGTCCCGGTTGCTGCCCACGTGCCCGCCGCCCTCGGCGTAGGCCCCACCACCGTCGTTGTTGATCGCCTGACTGGCGTACGTGCCCGCGCCGCTGTCGTAGGCGTCGGTCTGGGTGGTGCCATTGAAGGTCAGCCGATCCTTCGCGAACATGCCCTCGACAAAGGACCCGCGCGCACGGTGGCGCAGCCCCACCTCGATGCGACGGGTCGCAAGCCGGTGGGTTCCGATGGCCTGGAGCACCCAGCGATCCGGGTGCTTGGCATCCTGCGTCGCGGTGACCTCGTATTCGCCGGCCGCGTACTCGCCCGAGACCGTGCCGATGCCGTCCTCGCCACCGTCGGTCATGGCCAGGATCTCCAGGCCTGCCTCGACAAGGCCCTTCTCGCAGATCTCGAGAGCGAGCAGGTTCGACGTGCGCTGGTCAACGGCCGTCTTCTCGGCGAGGCTCTCCTGAAGGAAGCTGAAGGAGAGCGCCCCCAGAAGCAGGATCACCATCGCGACCACGATCAGGATCGCGCCACGCTCGTTCGCGGTGCCGGGTCGGGTCGCAAGCCGGCTCACCGATAGCCCCAGATCCACGTCGACAGACGCATCTCCTCCTCGGCGCCGAGCGAGCTCGTCCAGTGGAAGGTCACGATCACCGGGACGGTGCTGTAGTCCTCGGCGTGCGAGAGGTCGTCGATCTTGCCATCGCCATTGAGGTCGGCCGGAAGCCCGAAGCGCGGCAGGGGCAGGTCTTCGCGCAGGGTCGTGCCCGCGGCGACATCGCCTCCGGCCGGCGCCGCGGGCACTTCGACGGCCACATGGAAGTCCCGGACCCCCGCCGGGAGCGTGAAGTCGTCGTAGTAGGCCGTCGGCACGAAGGCGCGGCGGCCGTCGCGCAGGTTCACGAAGTCGCTCTTCGTGGCCTCGAAGTCCTCGACGACGAGCAGGTTGGACTGGGCGAACGACCACGAGGAGTAGACCGTGTCGTTGACGGCCCCGTCCGCGGCGTAAAGGAGGTCCGCCTCGGCGTAGCCCTCGACCATCTCGTCAAGCCAGGCCTTCGCGGCTGTCGGGGAGCGTCGTGAGATCTCCTGCAGGTTGTTGAGGCGCGAGAACAGACCCGGGAAATCGTCGTCGGAGCGCATCCGCTCCATGAACTGCTCCATCGCAAGCATGGCCGTGCTGCGGGCACGCTCCTCGGTGCTGAGGCGGTGCTCGGAGAAGATGCTCGCCGTGTGGCCCAGCAGCGCAATGGCGAGCAGTGATCCGCCGATGAGGACCTCGAGCAGCGAGAAGCCAGCTGCTTGGCTGCGGCGGGTGGGTCGTGTGTTGTTCGTCATCATGGTGGAGGGGGATCCCGTCATCGGGTTCCGCAGTCCCATCGACCTGATGGCCGGGCGTCCTGAAGTCCGATGCGCTGGCGTGTTCGGATGGGGAAGCGGCGGGGTCACCGCAGGCGTGTGGAGAGGTCCTTCCAGTACAGCCGCTCCACATGAACCTTGCCGTGCTCGTTGAAGGCGCCGAGCGCCTCGTCGTAGTGGAAGAAAGCGTCGCCCGTGGACTTGATGGCGCGGCCGACGAGGGCGCCGTAGACATCCGCGTTGCCCGAGATCGTGATATCGACCTCCGGGGCATACACGGCCAGGGCGGAGCCAGCTCCACCATTGAAGATGACCTCGGAATGCGTCGGCGCGGGCACGTCCGGAAGGACGTGGGGGTGTGCGTAGACCCGCAGGTTGCTGGGGATGCCTGTGGCGTTCACAAGCGAGCCGCCGCCCAGATCGAACTGGCCGGTCACGTAGATCACCGAGGGACCCGTCACGTTGAGCACGGCACCACCGGCGAGGCGCACGGAGCTGAAGAAGTACGTGCCTCCGGGGAGTGTGACGACCTTCGTTCCTGTCGCGACCAGGGCACGGGTGCGGTCGTCATACGGAGGCCTGCCACCGCCGCCCGACACGCTGAGGTTCGTGTTGTCGTTGCTGGCCAGGGCCGCCGCGAACTCGGCCGCGTCGACCGAGGGGATCTCGATGTCGTCCCTGCGGGGGAGGGTGTCCCCCGTGATCGTCGGCGATCCGGCGGTCTCGACCACGCTCGAGGGGCCGGGGATTGCGTTGCCTCGGATGTGGGCCGAGGATCCGGTGATACGGATGTTCGTGTTGCTTCCGACGTGTCCGAGAGGATTGGCGAAGTCTCCACCGCCATCCGTGTTCGTGGCCTGGCTCGCGTAGGTGCCGAGCCGGCTGTCGTAGGAGTCCGTACGCACATCGCCGTTGACCGTGACGCCGTCCTTGGCGAACAGTCCTTCGACCCAGTCCCCGCCCACGCGTCGACGGATGCCGACCTCGAGGCGCTTGGCGGAGAGGCGGTAGGTGCCCTTGCTCGTGAGCTTCCAGCGATCCGGGAACGTGGCGCTCTGGTGCGCGGCGGAGGTGTAGTCGCCTCCGGCGAACAGCCCCGTGACGTTGCCGATGCCGTCGTCCGTTGCATCGGTGAGGGCCGTGATCTCCATCGTGGAGCACACGATGCCCATCTCGCAGATCTCGAGCGCGCGGATCGTGGTGCGGCGATGTTCGATGGCCGTCTTCTCGCCGAGCCCCTCGAAGAGGAACGCCGTCGAGAGCCCGCCGAGGAGCAAGACCATGAGCAGGGTCACCCAGAGGACGACGCCGCGCTCGGACGGGCGCGACGACGGGGCGTGGAGGGCTGCGCGCATGGCCCTAGTTCCTCACCGAGATGACCGACTCGCTGGCCGTGCTGACCGAGCGGCCGGCGCTCGTCGTCCAGTACGTGCGCAGCTCGATCACGAGGCTCTGGCCCTCCTGACGCACGCGGAAACCGCCAGCGGGGACGCGATCGGCCACCAGCGTGCGCTGGCCGGCCTGCTCCAGATATACGGCGCCGGGGTTCTTCACCCCATCGACCGCGATCGGTGCCTCGATCCAGCGGAGCTGCTCATGGCCCGCGTAGGTGAGATCGTCCAGGTCGGCACCCGTGACGCGCGAGAACTGGGGCTGGGTGGTCGTGCCGAGGGAGTCGAAGCCACTCAGGGTCTGAATGTCGACGCCGCGCAGCACGCGGGCGACGGCCGCCATGTTGCGGCGGTGGGCAGCCTCCGCGCGCTGCAAGGCGCGGCTGTCCTCCACGAGGTTCGTGTTGGAGGTGAAGAGGGGGCCGATCGAGGCGAGGGCGAGCGCGATGAGGCTGGTCACGACGATGATCTCGAACATCGTGAAGCCGCGCTGGCTGGGGCGCCTAGGCAGGTCGCAAGTCGTCCCGGGTCGGTCGGCGTCTTTGGCGGTCTGAGTCACGGCGTGCCTCGCGGCACACCCCTTTCCACAAGTCTGTGGATCTCGTCGACCTCATGCGCCCTCGCACTTGAGGCCGCGGCTCGCCTCGGGACGGAGCGTCGCAAATCGAGACGATCCGCGTTGGGCGCCTAGTCCTCCGCCCCCAGCTGGGCCCGCAGGTCGTCGATGTGGGCGGCAACCTCTTCGTCCACGGCGGGGTAGTGCAGATCGAGGCCCCGGAGGCGCTCCACGATGATCTCGGCCACGCACATCCGCATGTACGACTTGCTGTCGGCGGGAATCGCGTACCACGGGGCGTGCGGCCGGCTGGTCTCGCCCAGGGCCGCCTCGTAGGCCTCCTGGTAGGCGTCCCAGTGGCCGCGCTCGCGCAGGTCCGCCTTGGAGAACTTCCAGTTCTTCTCGGGTTCGTCCAGCCGGGAGAGGAAGCGCTGGCGCTGTTCCTCCTTGGACACGTTCAGGAAGAACTTGATCACGACCGTGCCATTGCGGGCGAGGTGCTTCTCGTGATCGCGAATCGACTCGAAGCGCTGCTCCCCGATGCGCTCGCGGTCGACGCTGGAGGGCAGCCGCTGCCCGTCGAGGATGCCGGGATGCACGCGCACGACGAGCACCTCCTCGTAGTAGCTGCGGTTGAACACCCCGATGCGCCCGCGCTCCGGCAGGCGGACCGCGGAGCGCCAGAGGAAGTCGTGGTCGAGTTCGAGGTCCGAGGGCTTCTTGAACGAGAACACCTGGCAGCCGGCCGGGTTCACCCCCTCCATCACCGCCCGGATCGTGCCGTCCTTGCCGGCGGCGTCCATGGCCTGGAAGACCAGCAGCACCGAGTGATGGTCATGGGCGGAGAGGATGCGCTGCAGCTCGTCGAGCTGCTCCCGGGCCTC
This sequence comes from Planctomycetota bacterium, assembly GCA_029213105.1. Lineage (GTDB taxonomy): Bacteria > Planctomycetota > PLA2 > PLA2 > JAEUHO01 > JAHEIK01. The sequence continues at coordinate 290 of JARGNS010000132.1, read as the reverse complement.
GGCCAGGCGCGCCTTGCACTCCTTCTTGGACGGGCGGTCGGCGGGCGGCTGCGTGGGACGGCCCGTGAGGCGGAAGGCGCCGTCGAAGGGGACGAGGTAGGGGCTCTCTACGAAGTGCGTCATGGGGGCTCCTTGCGCCGGTGCACCCGGAGCCCCGGGTGCGGGGAGGCCGCCGTGCCCTTCCCGGGGGCCCGGACCCGCCGCGCCCGGCGCGGGAGATCGCCCTGGGAGGAGCCATGCTGCCTGCGCGGATCGTACCGAGTGGAGCGCTTCGGGACCGAGGGCATATC
>JARGNS010000131.1 GCA_029213105.1 Planctomycetota bacterium | reverse complement strand
TGTTTCCTTGGGGTGCACCTGTCGCCATGGGGCTCCACTGCAGCCGTCCCGACCGGGCGCGCCCCGGCATGGTGCCGGCGCGGCGCGGTCGTCGAGACGACATCGCTGGGCCTGCGTTCGGCCCTCCCTGGCGGACGCCGGGGACGTGAGAACGCAGGCAAGGGTGCGTGAGGCGGTGGACGACCGGGGCTCGATGACTGGGCATCGGGCCGGGGCATGGGCCAACCGTAGCCACACGCGACGAATGGGCCTGGGGGCGACGCACGCGCGTCCGCTCCCCGGCATCCTGACGCCAGGGATGCTACCCCCCACCTAGCGGCAGGCAACAAACAAACGGGAAAACACGGGTCCACAGCCCGCGGGGCGTCCCGAATCCGGACGCCCCGCGCCCGTGCATCGGTTCCGGCCTCGCCGCCCTGGCGCTACCTTTGTCGCCTTCGCCCGCGATTCGCCGCGGGTCGCCCGAACGAAAGGTCTGTTATGGACTTCAAGGTCGAAGACATCGGTCCCTGCCGAAAGAAGATTGCCGTCACCATCGCTCCCGAGCGCGTTCGGGAGGAGTACGACAGCAAGTACGCCGAGATCAACGATCAGGTCGCGATGCCCGGGTTCCGTCCTGGTCGCACGCCGCGGGTCCTGCTCGAGAGGCGCTTTGCATCCCGCCTGGGCGACGAGATCAAGAACGACCTCGTCAAGGCCGCGCTCGAGGAGCTCTTCGAGAGCAAGGAGCACGCGATCGATCCCCTGGCCGCGCCGGAGATCGACGTCGAGGCCCTGGACTTCGAGCCGACCGAGGCCTTCACGTTCGAGTTCGAGCTCGTCACGAAGCCGAACTTCGAGACGCCCGCCTACAAGGAGCTCGAGGTCAAGGTCCCGCCGATCGAGGTGAGCGACGACGAGTTGCAGGAAGGCATCGACCGCCTGCGCCGCCGCGGCGCGTCCCTCGAGACGGTCGAGAAGGGCAAGGTCGAGGACGGCGACGTCCTGATCCTCGACTGGAAGGCCATGGAGGGCGATAGCGTCGAGGCCCGCGACGACGGGATCTACTACCCCTACGGACGCGGCGTCGTCGCCGACTTCGTGGCGGAGTCCATCGACGAGCAGCTGGCTGGCAAGGCCGTGGGCGCGGAGGCCAAGGCCGACGTCCAGGTCGCGATGGACGACCCGCGTGAGGAACTGCGCGGCAAGGAGCTGGAGCTCCAGGTCGTCCTCAAGGAGATCAAGCGCTACGAGCTGCCGCCCATCGACGCTGCGTTCCTCGAGAAGAACGACTTCGATGACGAAGCCGAGCTCAAGGACGACGTCAAGAAGCAGATCCAGCGCGCCAAGGCGCGTCAACGTGACGCCATGGCCGAGGAGCTCCTGGTCGAGCAGCTGCTCGGCTCCGTCGAGATCTCCCTGCCCGAGGACTTCGTCGAGCGCGAGCTCGAGAACTGGGCCGTGCGCAAGCGCATGAGCATGCAGATGGAGAAGGCCGAGGACGAGGCGATCGCCAAGGAGATCGAGTCGGCCCGCGACGACACCAAGGCCGCCATCGAGACCGACATGCAGCGGTTCTTCATGCTGGACCGCATCGCCGAGGCGGAAGACATCGAGGTCACCGAGGGCGAGATGGTCCAGGCCGTCCAGGAGATCGCCATGGCCTACGGCCATCCGATCGAGCAGGTCATGACCCAGTTCCGCGATGGAGGCCGCCTGCAGGAGCTCCAGAGCCAGATCCGCCACCGCAAGGCCCGCGCCGCCATCCGTGCGACCGCGACGCTGGTGGAGGACCCCTCCATGCTGGACGACGATGGAGCCGACAAGAAGGCGGCGAAGAAGAAGCCTGCCAAGAAGAAGGCCGCCAAGAAGAAGGCCGCCAAGAAGAAGGCTTCCAAGTAGCCCGACCCCCTCAGCAGAGATCCAAGTAGGAGCGACCCGCATGTCCGACTTCCGTCGTCCCCATGGTGAGATCCTGGCCGACATCGCCGCCCTCGTGAATGGCGGGATGCACGCGCAGAACTTCATCGTCCCGAACCCGACGATCATCGAGCGCACCGGGCGCGGCGAGCGGCACTACGACGTGTGGAGCCGCCTGCTCGAGGACCGCATCGTCTACCTCGGCACGCCGATCAACGACACCGTCGCCAACATGCTCATCGGGCAGTTGCTGGTGCTCGCCAAGACGGACCGCAACCGCGACGTGCACCTCTACATCAACAGCCCGGGCGGTTCGATCTCCGCTGGTCTCGCCGTCTACGACACGATGCAGTACATCAGCTGCCCGGTCGAGACCGTCTGCATCGGCAGCGCGGCGAGCATGGGCGCGATCCTGCTGGCCGCCGGCGCGCCGGGCAAGCGCTTCGCGCTGCCGAACTCGCGCATCATGATCCACCAGCCCTGGGGTGGCGCGCAGGGCACCGCGGCGGACATCGAGATCCAGGCCGAGGAGATCCTGCAGATGCGGGCCATCCTCAACAAGATCCTCGCCAACCACACGGGCCGCCCCATCGACCAGATCGAGGGCGACACGGATCGCGACAAGTACCTTGCCGCCGAAGAGGCGAAGGAATACGGCCTCATCGACGAGGTCATCGAGTCGACGAAGGCCGAAGCCGAGACCGAAGCCGCCAAGTAGCCTCCGCCCTGGCGGCGGCCTGCGGCCGATTCGCCTGGGCGTATCGCCTTGGGACAGCGGTGCCACGCAGCCCTTGTGGCCGGATGCCCCGTGGCGGCTACACTGTGCCCGTACCGGAATCGACCGGGACCCCGGGAGTTGGATCGCACCGATGTCGTCACGCCGTGGACCCGTAGAGAAGTGCACGTTCTGCGGCAAGAGCCGTCAGCACGTCGAGTCCCTGATTGCCGGCCCGCCCGGGATCAACATCTGCAACGAGTGCGTGGAGCTCTGCAACACGATCCTCCTCGAGGAGTTGCGCCGCTCGGGCAAGCCGGCGCCGCGCGCCGCAGGCACGGCTACCCCCACCGGTGCTTCGTGGGAAGCCGGCGCCCTCAAGACGCCGCGCGAGATCCTGGGCTACCTGGATCAGTACGTCATCGGACAGGGCCGCGCGAAGAAGACGCTGTCCGTCGCGGTGCACAACCACGACCGCCGCGCCCTGTACGAGGGTGAGACGGACATCGAGCTCGACAAGTCGAACATCCTCCTCGTGGGCCCGACCGGCAGCGGCAAGACCCTGTTGGCGCGCACGCTCGCGCGCTTCCTGGACGTCCCGTTCGCCATCGCCGACGCGACCACGCTGACCGAGGCCGGCTACGTCGGCGAGGACGTCGAGAACATCCTCCTCAAGCTGCTGCAGGCCGCGGACTTCAATCGCGAGCGCGCCGAGTACGGCATCATCTACATCGACGAGATCGACAAGATCAACCGCACGACGAACAACCCGTCCATCACGCGCGACGTGAGCGGCGAGGGCGTGCAGCAGGCCCTGCTCAAGATCATGGAAGGCACGGTCGCCAACGTGCCCCCGCAGGGCGGCCGCAAGCACCCCGAGCAGCAGTACATCCAGCTCGACACGCAGAACATCCTCTTCGTCTGCGGCGGAACGTTCTCGGGACTCGAAGACGTCATCGCACGCCGCCTCGGCACCAGCCTTGTCGGCTTCGGCCGCGGCGACACCGAGACTGCCGACCTCGAGGCCGAGGAGCGCGCACGCCTGCTGAAGCACGCGCAGCCCCACGACCTCGTCGAGTTCGGCATGATCCCGGAGTTCGTCGGCCGCCTGCCGGTGCTCACCACGCTGGATCCGCTCTCGCGCGAGGATCTCGTCCGCGTGCTCTCGGAGCCCAAGAACGCCGTCATCCGCCAGTACCAGCAGATGTTCCGCTTCGAGGGCTGCGAACTGGAGTTCGACGACGAGGCCCTGGTGCGCATCGCCCAGCGCGCCCAGGAGCGCGATACGGGCGTGCGCGCCCTGCGCGCCATCCTCGAGGATCTCCTCCTCGAGACGATGTTCGAGTTGCCGGAGGCCGAGGACGGCTCCGTCTTCCGGGTCACAGAAGCCTCGGTGCTCGGCAAGGAACGCGTCCAGCGCATCGCCAAGCGCCGCAAGTCCGCGGGCTAGCGCCATGGACGACCTGCCGGCTGACGGCCCCGGGACGCCCCCGCTCTCGGGTATGAGTCTCGATGCCATGCGCGACTTCCTCGTCGCCATGGACGAGCCCCCCTACCGGGCCAAGCAGGTCTTCCAGGCCGTGCAGCAGCGCGGCCAGCTCGACCCCACGGACATGACGGCCCTGCCGATCGCCCTGCGCCAGCGCATGGCCGAGCAGCTGACGCCGGCGCTGGCCCTCATCGAGGAGCAGGCCAGCGACGACGGCACGACGAAGTTCCTGTTCGAGCTTGCCGACGGCAAACGTGTCGAGACCGTGCTGATCCCCGAGGGCGACCGCAACACGGTCTGTGTCTCGAGCCAGGTCGGCTGCCCGATCCGCTGCGTGTTCTGTGCCTCGGGTGTGGAAGGCCTCATCCGCAACCTGACCACCGCGGAGATCGCCGAGCAGCTGCTGCTCGTGCGCGCGCGCCTGGGCGAGCGTCCCAGCCATGTCGTGCTCATGGGCATGGGCGAGCCCCTGCTCAACCTCGACGCGCTCGCCGACGCGATCCGCCTCTGGACGAACCGCGACGGCATGGGGTTCTCCCCCCGACGCATCACCGTTTCGACAGCCGGCACGCCCTCGAAGGTCGATCGCCTGATCGAGCTGGAGCTGGGCGTGAACCTGGCCATCTCGCTGCACGCCCCCGACGACGAGACGCGCGCACGCCTGGTGCCGGGAAGCCCCAAGGGCCGCACGGCCGACCTGGTCGAGGCCGGAACGCGCTTCGCGCGCAAGACCGGCCGCGACGTGACGGTGGAGTACGTGCTGATGGCTGGCGAGAACGACCAGCCGCAGCACGCCGAGCGCCTGGCGCAGCTCGTCGTCGGCCGCCACATCCACGTGAACCTGATTCCCCTGAACCCGGTCAGCCACCAGCCGGATCTGCAGGCCCCGTCGGGCAATGCCTGCCACCGGTTCGTCAACATCCTGCGGGATCGGCACGTCTCGGTCACCCTGCGCACGCAGCGCGGGGAGGACATCGCCGCCGCGTGCGGTCAGCTCGCCATGGAGCGCTCGCTGGGCGAGTAGCGACCCGGGCGACCTCTACTCTCCGTAGTGCAGGTGCTGGAACCGGGGCGCCGCCGTACCGCGCAGCCTGACGACGAACAGGTTGTCGAACTCCGCGTGCCCGATGCTCACCGTGGCCCGCACCCCCAGGTGCTCGAGCAGCGCGGGCACGGTGTTGCCGTGCGCCGCCACGAGCACGGCCTTGGCCTGCGTGTCGGCCCGCAGCCGGGCCGCGAGGGCCTTCGTCTCCAGGGCCCCGACACGCGTGACGGGCACGCCCAGGTGCGTGGCTGTCGGCGCGACGGTCTGCTGCGTGCGCTTGTACTGCGTGTCGTACACGCGCTCGATGCCCGCCGAGCGCAGCACCCGGCAGAGGTGCTGCGCCCGGGCGTGCCCCGCCGGCGTGAGGGCTGGGTCGTGGCCGCTGCCCTTCTCCGCATGCCGCACGATGTAGACCACGGACGTGCTCTGCGCCAGGCCATCCCGCGCGCGGATCGAAGCCACCACGTCGCGCGCAAGCGGATTGGGAATCGGAATCGAGAGGTTGTACTGGGCGATCCGCCAGCGGCCGTCCGCGTGGCGCAAGACCCCGGAGCCGCGGCAGGTTCCGTAGCTCTCGTTGTGCAGGAGTTCATCGAACCACGCCATGCGCCCGTCGGCTTCCACCTGCACGTGCCGCGAGGTCCGCGTGTAGCGCCAGCCCTTGCCCTTGGCGAAGTACGGGCGAGCGAAGGCCTCGAAGTCCTCGCGCGGCCAGCGCTCCGTGGCATCGGTGCCCAGGAAGACGGCATCCGGGGTCATTTGATCGAAGTACGCCGCCCCGTCCGCCGCCGCCGCCGCAGCATGGAAGGCCTCCAGCACGGCGTCGATCGCGGCGCGCGGCGGCGCCTCCTCCGCGTGCAGCCGGGGACCGAGCAGGCCGGCGAGCAGGCCCCCGCCGATCAACCCGAGGAGACAGAACGATCGCAGCATGGCATCCCGCCCAGGGCGCGAGCGTACCGCGGGGGCCGCCCGGGCAGCGGCCGCGGCAACCCGAAGGCCCCGGGTTCCCCGTGTGCGAGCCCGGTTGTTGCGTGAAGCGCGCGTCATCCGGGGCCCGGATGGCGATCGGCCGGGCTCGGCGGGCGACGGCCGCGCCCCCTGGCAGCGTCTGGGTGTCCTCGCGACGGATTCGCGCCTGAGCTCGAAGCCGAGGCGAGGAGGCGGGGCCGATCCCCCCTCGGACGAGCCTCGGCAAGGAGATCGGGGGCGAAGAGCAGCGAGGACCGCGCGATTCAACCTGTGTTCACGCAACATCCGGGCTAAAGTTCGCGCCTCCTGGGCCCCGGAACGCGCCACCATGAACGACACGACGACCAACACGCTGATCACCGAGCTGAATGCCGCCCTCGCCTGGGAGCTCCGCGCCCAGATCATGTACAGCCACTACTCGGCGTACGTGAAGGGCATCCACCGTCTGCATCTCAAGCCGTTCTTCGAGGAAGAAGCGAACGAGTCGGTCGTCCACGGCAAGACGGTCCGCGAGCAGATCGTGAAGCTGGGCGGCATGGCGATCACGGATCGCGACGCGACGGAGATCGTCCAGACGACCGACTACAAGGTCATGCTGCGTGAGGCCTACGCCACGGAGACGCGCGCAGCTGCCACGTATCAGCAGATCCTGGCACTGCCCGGCATCGACCCCGAGCTGTCGGACACCATCGAGCAGATCTCCTTCCAGGAGGAGCGCTCGGTCGAGGAGTTGAGCCAACTGCTCGACTCCTAGCCGCTTGCGCGCTGACTAGAAGTCGTACTGCGTGCGCAGGCTGAGCGTGTTGAGGGTGCTGTCCGCGGCCTGGACACCGTAGGCATTCGCGCCGTTCACCCCGAGCGTGATGGTCCAGGCACGGCCTCCCGGCAGAGGACCACTGTCGAGGTCGAGAACGGAGTAACGCGCCGCGACCTCGAACGCGCCCCACCCCCTCTTGGCCGGGCAGAAGATCGTGCAGCGCGGCTTGACGCGGCCGAACACGCCGAAGCCCCGGCTGTAGTTGATGCCCGGGCCCGTGAGGAAGTACGACGCCTGGATGTAGCCGCCCCAGAAGTTGGTCGTCCCACCATCCGAGCGGCGCACGTGGGTGATGGCGCCTTCGCACAGGACCGAGAAGCGGCCCTCCTGGTAGAAGGCCTCGGCGGCACCCACGGTCACGCTCTTCGCGTTGATCTCTCCCGTGCTGATGGCCTCCGGGCCGCGCCAGGTCTCGAGCTTCGACGCGTACTGGACCCGGTCGAGTTTCCAGCGATGCGAGCCCGAGAGTCCCAGGTGCAGCAGCCGGTTCGGCTGGCGCTTCGATACCCAGGGCAGCCCCGTGACGCGCCCCGTGACAGCCCATGCGTCATCGCTCTGGCGGTTCGTCGTCAAGCGACTCTCGCCAACCAGGAACGCGCCCAACTGATAGGAGAGCCGGCGCCCGAAGCCATTGCCGTGCAATCGGATGCCGGGCGTTCGATTGGGAACGATCGAGGTCGTGACCATCCCGCGCTCGGCGAAGGTCGGCCACTTGGCGTTGTTCATCCAGTCAAGGGTGATCGGCTCCTTGACCTGCCCCACGCGGAAGACCGGTGCGTCGCGACCGAGCGCATGCAAGCCAGACCACTCGACGAAGAGATCGGCGAAGTCCAGGCCGGTGAAGCCGTTGACACCGTAGCGGGCGCGCACGTACCAGTACTTCAGGAAGAAGCCCTCGACCGTGATGCGGTTGCGCCGCATGTAGCCGCCCGACGTCCAGCGGTCCTGGGCCGCATCTTCGACTTCCTGCGCCATGTCCCCGTACGCGGTCAGGTCCGTCTGGATCTCCCAGCCCACGTGCATGGCCAGGGCTTCCTTGGGCGTCTGCAGGGTAGGGCCACGACGCCAGAAGACCTGGGGGGGGCCCGAGAAGAGGTCGGAGGTCGCGGCGGAGAGCTGGCCCCCGAACGTGTCGCGGATCTCCGCTTCCCACGCACTCGTCTCATCCGCCGTGGCCGACGCCGCCAGCGTGCCCGCGGCGAAGCACACGACCAGGAGGGTGGCGATCCCACGCGCTAGCATGCCCGGTCTCCGCGGGTGCTCCCGCGACGTCCGTCGCCGCAGGGCAAGCCCTGAATCTACCCGCCGCCCCCCGAACGGGCGAAGAGGGATCCCCCAGCCGCGGGGTCCGCCCGATCGCAGCGGCACGGGCTCCCCGCGGCGGACTTCCGGGAACGGGCGTGTCGTCCTGCGGCGCTCTCCGAGCCCCGAGCACGGGCGGATGCCGAAGCGCCGCGTCGCGAGGCGGCGAGGTCCTGTAGGATTCGTCGCATGACGCCCTTGCGACGCACGCTTGCCTGGCTTGCCCTGGCCCCCTGCCTCGCCCTGCTCGGGAGCGCGTGCGGATCGTCCGGAACCAGCACGGTCCCGGCGCCCGGCCCCGAGGTCGTCGATCACCCCCCGTCCGCGGCGGAGCGCGCCGTGCCCTACGTCGGCGACCCGGCCGCGTGCTGGCAGC
>JARGNS010000130.1:383-8677 GCA_029213105.1 Planctomycetota bacterium | reverse complement strand
GCCAGTCGCTGCTGCTCAGCAGCACGATCCTGATGCAGGCCCTCGCCCGCAACCCGGCCCCGGCCCTGCGCTACCGTGCCCAGGCCGATCGCTTCCTCGAGGAGGGCTCGCGGCGGGTCGCCCGCAGCCTGGCGCGCGCCGGGGACGACCCCCGTGCGCTGGATCTGCGCACGGCGACGCGCGCCTTCGATGCCGCGGCGGTACGCTTCGTCGCGCTGCTCTACGTCGGGCTCGAGGACCCGGAGGTCATCCTCACCCGTGCCCGCGCCGACGCCGAAGCCGGCCGCTTCCGCCGTGCCCTGGCCCTCTACCGGGGCCTGCTGGCCTGGACCCTGCCGCCCAAGGAGGGCGCCGAAGTCGATCCGCTGCGAGGCGACGCCCGGCTGGAGTCGATCGCCCGCCAGGGCAACCTGCTGATCGAGGCGGCCAAGGTCGCCCAGCGCGTCGATGCCCCCCTAGCCCGCTTCTACCGCACCCAGGGCCAGCTGCGCATCGGGGTCGAGCTGCTCGAGAAGGGCAAGACCGACATGGCCCGCATGAAGCTCCAGAGCGCCGTGGAGGCGGATCCGGACCTCGCCGATGGCCAGCTGGCCCTCGCGCGCGCCTACGCCCGCCTCGAGGAAGGCAACCGGGCCGAGTTCCACCTCCTGGAGGCCCTGCGGCTGAAGCCGGGCCTCAAGGCACGTGCCCTGGCGACGCCGGACCTGAAGACCGTGCGGCGCCGGGCCAAGGTGAAGCTGCGCCTCGGCATCCCGTAGCGCGCCCCCCGGCGTGGCGCCTGGGATACGGCCCCGGACTTTCGGCTGCAAGCCCGCCTACACTGGCGTTCCTAGCAAGTGGCAACCGTGGAGGGCACGCCATGCGCAAGGGTCGGATCAGTCTCGTGGCAGCCGCGGTCTCCGCCGGCGCCTTCCTCGTCTCCCTCGGCAACCCGGACACGGGGGTCGCGGACAGCACGAAGATCACCGGCCGCATCCAGAGCCGCATCGAGCTCGGCCGGCGCCTCTTCTACGAGCCCGCCTTGAGTCGCAGCGGCCAGCGCTCGTGCGCCTCCTGCCACGCGCCGGAACATGGCTTCTCCGATCCCGACATCGTGAGCCACGACGACCAGGGCACCACGCGCCGCCACAGCCAGACCATCGTCGACTCCAAGTGGAACCCCTCCGCCCACTGGGATGGCGAGTTCGCCAGCGTCGAGGAGCTCGTCACGCGCCGTCTCGGCAACCGGACCTCCGTCTGGCAGCGCGGTCGCGCGACCACGCCGCCGCCGCGCGGCCCCGTCACGCCGCGGGCGTCGATCGGGACGGCCGTGCGCAGCACGCGCGTCGCCCAGAAGACGACGACCACCGGCCCGCAGCTCCAGCCCTTCCGCGACGAGTTCCCCCTCGCCCGTGGCTTCAACACCCCCATCACGTTCAACCTCGCGAACGAACGCCGCTACGAAGAGGGCTTCCGCAGCGCGTTCGGCTCCAAGGACGTCAGCCTGGAGCGCATCGCACTGGCCATCTCCGCGTACTGCTACTCCGTCGAGAGCACCGAGGCGCCGTTCGATCGCTATCGCGCCGGCGACAAGAAGGCCATCAGCCGCTCGGCGAAGCGCGGCATGCTGATCTTCATGGGCCGCGGCGGCTGCGCCGACTGCCACAAGATGGACGGCACGAAGCCGCTCTTCACGGACTTCGACTTCCACAACACGGGCGTCACCTACCAGGCGATCTACGAGAACCGCCGTGCGGCGCTCGCGAGCGACCCGTTCCGCCAGGCCGACCTGCGCGTCGAGGTCACGCCCGCCGACGGCGAGGCCGCCGCCTTCGACCGCGGTCGCGGACGCCTCACCCAGCGCGACCACCACGAGCGTGGATTCAAGACCCCGACCCTGCGGGATGTCGCGAGCCGCGCCCCGTACATGCACAACGGCGCGCATGACTCCCTGGAGGACGTCGTGCGCTGGTACGCCGCCGGCTGCGGCACGGATCCTGACAAGGACGGCCTGCTCACCGGCTTCGCCTGCAGCGAGCAGGATGTGCGCGATCTGGTCGCGTTCCTCGAGTCGCTCTCGGGTGATGAGCGCCCGGGCCTCGCCAAGACCCGCTGGAAGAGCCGCGCCGCCAGCACCAAGCTCACGATCATGCAGGGCAAGGTCCCGCTCCGGGACGTCGATGTGAAGCTCGTGCCCGTGGGCGACCCGATCCCCGCACGCCTCAAGGCCGGCGAGGACCCGGACGGCTCGATCGTGCTGCGCACGAACTCGGCCGGCGTCATCCGCTTCAAGCCTCGCGGTCGCACGCACATGCGCGTCGTGCTTCCCGACGACATCCCGACCATCAACAGCCCACTCATCCCCGACACGTGCCGCGCCGCCACGATCCAGACGGCCATCAAGGGTGAGATGCAGGTCGTTGTCACCTTCCCGTCCGAGTGGCCCGCGCCGCCGATGATCGTCGCGCAGCATCCCAGTGCGGTGAACGCCGCGGGGCGTCTGGCGCCTCGTACGGTCTTCCGCCGCACGGGCACGATCGACACCAAGGACGGCCGCGTGGCGCGTTACAGCGCCTGGGTGCGCAGCGATGCCCCGCCCAGCGCCGTCCTGCGCTTCCCCGGCCTCACGCGCTCCCGTCGTGGCGGGGGCAAGCTGGCCGCCATGAATCTCGTGATCGAGCCCGGCGTGGAACGCCGCCTTGATCTCACGGCAAACTAGCCGCTCGAGACCTACCCCCCCGGAGGGCCCATGCGCCATGTCCTGCTCGCCACCGCGGTGGCCTTGCTCGTGCTGCCGGCCTTCCTCGAAGCCGAGGTCGCCGATGCGGGCGACCCGCAGGTGAGGGCCAGGACCCGCAAGCTCAGCCCGCGCGAGCACGCGCGCGTCGAGCTCGGCCGGCGCCTGTTCTGCGATCCCGCGGCCAGCCCGTCGGGCGCACGCAGCTGCGCGTCGTGCCACAGTCCGGACCACGGCTGGTCCGATCCGGCGCGGGTCAGCGCGGACGACGTCGGCGACACGCGCCGCCACAGCCAGCCCCTCCTCGATGCCGCGTACCACGCCAACGCCCACTGGGACGGTGAGTTCAGCTCGGTGGAGCACCTGGTGGTGGCACGCCTCGGCACCGACCCCCGCGGCCGCACGCCGGGCTCCGGCTACGGCGGGCACATGCCCTTCCCGCCGCGCGGGCCGGTCACGCGGCGCAGCAAGCGCCCCGCGCCGCCGACGCCCATCACGCCGGGGGAGCGACGCCCGCTGCTCAAGACGGTGCCGGTGCCGCCGCAGGCCAGCGTCCTGGTGCCGACGCGCCTCCTGGAGTCCGGCCGCTACGCCGGCGCCTTCAAGGCCGCCTTCGGCACGCAGGACATCAACCTCGGCACGATCGCCCAGGCCATCGCGGCGTTCACCCACTCCATCGAGAGCACGACCGCCCCCATCGACCGCTACCTCGCCGGCAACCTCGACGCGCTCTCGGCGAGTGCCAAGCGCGGCCTGGCGCTCTTCAACGGGCGGGCCGGCTGCAACCAGTGCCACACGAGTGAGGGCGAGCGTCCCTTCTTCACGGACTTCGCGTTCCACAACACGGGCGTGTCGCACCACCAGCTCACGACGATCCCGATGGATGGCGACACGGAAGAGGCCCTGCGGCTGCGCCTCATGCGCAAGGCCCTCAAGGGCCGGGACGACGACCTGCGCACGCACCTGCTCGACATGAGCGACCAGGGCCGCGGCGCACGCACCGGCAAGTCCGCTGACAAGCGCACGTTCAAGACCCCCACGCTGCGGGACGTGGCCAAGCGCGGCCCGTTCATGCACAACGGCCGCTTCGACACGCTCGACGCCGTCGTGCGGTACTACGCCGATGGCTGCGGCCCCGACGAGCACAAGAGCGACAAGCTCAAGACCTTCGACTGCAGCGACCAGGACGCGAAGGATCTCGTGGCGTTTCTCGAGGCCCTCAGCGGCGACACCCGCCCGGGCGCGGCGACGAAGGCCTGGGCCAAGCGCGTCCACAAGACACGCCTGACGTTCCTCGATGCCACCGGCGAGCCGCTGAAGAAGATGGCCGTCAAGCTCGTGCCCGTCGGCGACGCCGTGCCGTCCAAGCACAAGACAAGCGACGGTGCCCTCGAGCTGGTCACCAACGGCCTCGGCCAGGTCCGGTACTCGCCGGGCGAGCGCACGCACATGCGCATCGTGCTCCCGGAGGGCGTCCCGCCCCTGGATGGCGCCCTCGTCCCGGACAGCTGCAAGGACTGCAAGATCCGCGTCGGCGTGGCCGGGCGCATGACGTTCGTCGTCACCTTCGGCAAGCGCGAGAGCCCGCCGGAGCAGCTCATCGGCGTGCACCCCAAGCACGTGCCCCTGGTGGGCCATCCCCGTGCACGCACCAAGTTCCGGCGCGTGGGTGGCGTCGGCGAGATCGACGGCGGCCGCGTGGCGAAGTACGAGGGCTGGGCCCGCACCGACGCCGGCAACTCCATCCAGCTCACGTTCCCCGGACGCGCCGCCGAGCAGGAAGGCCGCGGCCGGCGCAAGTCGATCTACGCGGTCTCCGCCGGTGCGGAGTACCGCCTGGACCTGCGCCCGACGCGCTAGGTCGCGCGCAGGGGCCTACCCCAGGGAGAGCTGGCCGTTGAGGAACGGGTTCTCGCGACGCTCGAGCCCGATGGTCGTATCGGGCCCGTGGCCGCAGTAGACGATCGTCTCGTCGGGCAGGCCCAGGATCACCTCGCGCAGCGTGCGCGCGTAGACCGCCGCGTCACCGCCGAGATCCGTACGTCCGACCGACATGCGGAAGAGGCTGTCCCCGAAGAAGCCCTCGTGACCGTAGAGGAACGTGACGCCCCCCGGGGTGTGCCCGGGTGTCGCCACGACCTCGATCAGCTGATCCCCCAGGGGAATGCTCTCGACGTCGGCCAGGTCGATGTCCACGCTCGGCACCTCGAGGCCGGGAATACCGAACATGGCGCCGTGGGCCGGAAGCTGCTCGAGGAGCGGGAAGTCGCCGCGGTGCAGGGCGAAGGGCACGTCCAGCGCGCGCTTGACCTCGGCGACCGCACCGACGTGATCGAGGTGCGCATGGGTGGCGAGCAGGTGGGTGATGCGCGCCCCACTGGCCTCGGCGGCGGCGAGGATCTTCCCCGCTTCGTCGCCGGGATCGACGATGACGCCATCCCCGCTGACAGGGTCCTTCACGATGCGGCAGTTCTGCTGGAACGCGCCGACGACGACGGTGGTGATCTCGAGTGCCATGGCGCGCCAGTCTGCCGGGCTGCCGGGGCGCACGGCAGAACGAACCGCAGCGGCCCGGCCTCTCAGCGGCCGCCGGCCTCCCGCTCGGCCGTCGACAGCGGACCCGAGCCTGTGGTGTCGTCGACAGGCAGCCACGCCCGAGCGCGGCGTGCGGCCCTACTTGCCGCGCCGCGGCGCGACGTCCTGGAGTTCGACCTTGGTGAGGTGGATCAGGGCGACACGCTCGGTCCGGGCAGCGTTCTTCTCGGCGGTGAAGGTGATGTTGCCCCCCAGGATCACCCAGCCCCCGTCGGGGAGATCGACCGTCTGCCGGATGCGGCCCACCTCGAGCTGCGGCAGCTGGATCGTCACCTTCTCGCCGAGGCCGGCGATGGCGAACTCCTTTTCGGGAATCGGCCGCTGCAGCGAGGAGAACGTGCCCTCGAAGGCCAAGCGGATCGTCTCGGCCTTGGCGTCGTACGTGGGCGTGAAGTCGATCAGGATGCCCTCTTGCAGCACGCCGATGATCGGGTCGGCCACCTGCACGCCGTTGCTGCTCTCCACGTCGTAGTCCTGGATGAACGAGACCTGGTTCAAGACCGACACGTTGGCCTTCTGCCTGTCGTAGACCGTGATGCGCGGGGCGGACACGACCTTGGCCCCCGCATGCTCCTCGATGGCGCGCATCAGGCGCTTCACCTCGGCATCCTGCAGCAGGTGGTGCGCACGGTCGGCCGTCGGCCGGTGCTTGCCGAGCAACGCGGCCACGTCGGGGGCCGGCAAGTCGATGATCCGCACCTCGGCGTTGATGAGCGGCCCCTCGGGGGGCACGATCGGCTCGGGCAGGGGCGCATCGCCGCGCAGGGGGATCGACGCCATCCCGGTGCCCGTCCTCGCGGCGCGCGCCGCTCGGAGCGCGCGCAACTGCGCGAACACCGCTCGGAGCTGGGCACGGTCGGCGCCGTCCAGCCAGGCCGCCACGAGCGCGTGCTCGCCGGCGTTGCCGTCGAGGATCAGCGCGGCGATCTCGGCGGAGGTCGGGGCCGGGGCCCCCTTCCGGGCGGCCTCGTCGTCCGCACGGACCGCCGGAGCGCTCAAGAGCAGCAGGGCCAGGCATGTCAGGGCAATCGCAGCACGCATCATCGGTCCTCCACGTCAGCAGAGACGATGGACGCGGCCGGTCACTTGGCGGTCCGGCGCGGGTCACCGCTGCATCAGCAGGAGGCAAAAACGGCGCAAGGCGGGCTGCTGGCTGCGACTAGGGCGTCTCGTCGTCGACGGGGACGCCGTCCTGGGGATGCGTGGCAAACCAGCGCACCAGCTTCGCCATGCCCCAGACGAGGACGAAGGCGGCGAGCACGAACACCGCGAGGCGCACCCAGAAGGGCGTGTATTGCTCGAGTCGATCGAGCGCGTCCTTCAGTTCATTGGCCAGCAACGCGTACGCCGAGCACACGACCACACCGGCCACGGCGACCGCGGTGACCGTGGCGCGCTTCGTGATGCCGACAAGGCGACCGACCAGCGACCCACCCAGGGCGCCGGAGCCGGGGAGCGGCGTGATCACGAAGAGCGAGACCCCCACGACCGCCCAGCGGCGGATCCAGGGCCGGTGTTCCAACATCGCGCGCGCGTTGACGCGCGAGCGGCGCAGCCACGGACCGACCTTCGGCAGCTTCTGGAGGAGGTCCAGGTTGTAGGTGTAGAACCAGCCGCTGACCGCATTGACGAACATCACCACGTAGGCCAGCTGCCAGGTGTCAAGCTGCAGGTCGAAGGTGTTGTCGCCCAGGGCCGCCTCGCCGAACACGACGGTCGTGCCGGCGCCCAGGAGGCTGACCGTGCCCGTGATCCAGACCTCGTGCAGCGTCCAGGCATCCGTCATCAGGTAGATGACGCTGAGGACCAGGGCGGTGACGGCGAACGGGCCGAAGAAGTACACGAGACGCCGGCCGAGCCCCACGGGGGCATCGTCTTCGGGGTGGCCGCTGGGGAGGGGATGCGTGGTCAAGGGCGGGCAGCATATCGGCAGAACCAGCCGGGGCCCGTATGGTGACGCCCCCCTGGGAACGTCTCCACCGGATCTCCATGCAGACCGTCCTCGTCACCTTCGGCACCCGCCCCGAGGCCATCAAGATGGCCCCCGTCGTGGCGGCCCTGCGGGCCCGCCCCGAGGACTTCCGCTGCGTGGTCGGCGCCACGGCCCAGCACCGGGACATGCTCGATCAGGTCCTGCCCCTCTTCGACCTCGTCCCGGACATCGATCTGGACCTCATGCGGGCCGGCCAGAGCCTCAACGAGGTCACCAGCCGTGTGATCGCACAGATGGACCGGGTCATTGCGGACTGCGACGCCGATGTCGTCGTCGTCCAGGGCGACACGACCACCGCCATGGGCTCGGGGCTGGCCGCGTTCCAGCGCGAGGTCCCCGTCGCCCACGTCGAGGCCGGCCTGCGCTCGGGCCGCCTGGACGCGCCGTTCCCCGAGGAGATGAACCGCGTCGTCATCGACCGGCTCGCCACGCACTGCTTCCCCCCCACGCCCGGTGCCGATGCCCTTCTCGCCGCCGAGGGCGTACCGGCAGCACGCCGCCTCGTGACCGGCAATACGGCGATCGACGCCCTGCTAGACCTCCGCGGCCGACTCGACACGCTCGATCTCCCGGTGCGCGCTCGCCTCGGGGAGCCCGAGCGCCTCGTCCTCATCACCGCGCACCGCCGCGAGTCCTTCGGCGCCCCCCTGCTCGAGGTCTTCGGCGCCCTCCAGGCCATCGCGCTCGCGCACCCGGACGTCACCTTCGTCTACCCCGTGCATCCGAACCCGAACGTCCTCGGGCCGGCCCATGCGCATCTGACCGCACCGAACCTGACGCTGATCGAACCCGTGCACTACGGCGAACTCGCCTGGCTGCTCGACCGGGCGGAACTCGTGATTTCCGACAGCGGCGGCCTGCAGGAGGAGTCCCCCACCCTGGGCAAGCCCCTGCTCGTGTTGCGCGAGGTCACCGAGCGCCCGGAGGTCGTGGACGCGGGCGCCGCGCTGCTCGTCGGCACGGACCGCGCCCTGATCGAGCGGGAGGCCA
>JARGNS010000130.1:0-373 GCA_029213105.1 Planctomycetota bacterium | reverse complement strand
GCTCGGCGACGCCGCCGCCCGCGCCACGATGGGCCGCCCGCGCCTGCTGTTTGGCGACGGACACGCCAGCGAGCGCATCGCAGCCCACCTGGCCGGCGCGCAGCCCGCCCCCTGGACGCCGGACGCCCATGCGCCGGCCGGCGCCTAGGACGCGCGCGATGCTCTGGGTGCTGCTCCCGGCCTACAACGAGGCCCAGAACATCCCGCCGCTGCTCCAGGGCCTGAAGGGAACGCTGGCCGCCTGGCCGGGCGGCTCCCCGCCGTGCCGCGTCATCGTCGTGGACGACGGCAGCTCGGACGGCACCGCCGAGGCCGCACGCTCCGTGCAGGGCCTGGATCTCGAGGTCATCGTCCACGACCCCAACCAGGGGCT
>JARGNS010000129.1:8473-8735 GCA_029213105.1 Planctomycetota bacterium | reverse complement strand
CAGGCCCCCCGGCCGCAGGACGTCGAAGCACCAGCCATACACCGCACGCTTCTCGGCGGTCTCGAGATGGTGGATGGCATTCAGGCTCATCACCACGTCGTACGCCCCCCCCACGGACTCACGCCAATCGGCCGCGAGGTCGCTCTCGACGAAGGAGGCGCGAGCACCGTGCCCTGCGAGGGCCTCGCGCGTGCGATCGAGCATGATCGGCGAGCCGTCCAGGCAGGTGATGGAGGCGCGTGGGAAGTGGTCGAGCGCCAGG
>JARGNS010000129.1:3115-8423 GCA_029213105.1 Planctomycetota bacterium | reverse complement strand
AGTCGCCGACACCGCAGCCCAGGTCGAGGATGCGGTCCGGCGCATGGACCGCCGCCAACGCCAACACGATGCGCGACTGCTCGGCACGCAGGCCGTCTCCACGGCGCGAGCCCGGCTGCCACGCCCGGGCGCGCGCCTCATCGAGCCAGGGGTTTCCCACGCGTATCCGCTCCTACTTGCGCTCGGCGATCCAGCGCTTCACCGAACGATACCGGCGTGACGCGTAGTACTGATCCACGATCTCCTGGTACTTCGCATAGCCGCCGTCCTGGTCCCGCTGATTGAAGCAGTTCCGTGCCGCCTGGTACGCCGCGTCCGCGCCCTTGTCGTGCTCGGCACGCAATGCCTCGAAGGCCTTCATGACGTCGGCCGCCGCAGCGGCGTGGGCGAAGGACTCGCGATAGACCAGGAGCTCATCGATCCAGGCAGGGTCCGCGTTCGCGGCCACCAACGGCCCGAAGCGCGCCGCGCCGGCCTGGGCCGCCTGCTCGGCCATGCCCCGCAGGCCGGTGATGGAGTGCTTGAACTTCGCCGCGTCGGGCCGGGACTCCGCATGCGCGACCACGGCCAGTACATGCGCCCAGTCCTTGGCGGCGGCGCTAGCCTCCGCGCTGGCCAGGTTGAGTTCCAGGTCCTCGCCCGCCACCGACTCGAGCCACGCCATGACCTCCACGAGCGGCATGCGCGCGAACATGTGCGCCCCCTGATCCGGCGCGAATAGACGGTGGGCACTCCAGCCCTCTTCCCGGAACAGCTCGTGGGCGTAGCGGCTCGAGCCGAACCCCACCACAGGGTCGTTCTTCGCGTGCACGATGGCGAGCGGTGTCGCCCGCTGGGCGGCCCGCAACGGCGCGTTGTCGTAGGCGCTGGGCTCGCACTGGAAGATCACGGCACCCGCGATCGGGAACGCTCCTGCGATCTGCTCCGGGTAGTTCATCAGGAGGCTGTAGGTCAGGTAGCCGCCCTGGGAGTGCCCCCCCACGAAGTAGCGCGAGATGCCGTAGACCTTGGCCAACTCGGTCATGGCGTCGCTCACGAGCGCCGGACTCTCCTTGTCGGTCCCGGGGAAGCCCTTGAAGGTGCTCTTGCCCACGAAGTTCACGTAGGTGTAGTTGAACGCGGGCGCCGACCCCTTGGCAGGTGCCCCACTCCTGGCCTTGGGCTTGCCGATGTGGCTCGGACGCTCGCCGTTGATGCCGAGGATGATGTAGCGCTCCGCCAGGGTCGGAAACGCCTTCGCCAGCGTGTTCACGTACGCATCGCTGTTCATGTTCGAGCCATGCAGGATCAGGATGCAGGGGTACTTCGTTCCCCTCCGCCAACCCTTGGGCGCGTGCACCTGATACGTCAGCAGGTTCTCGGTCGACCCCGCGACCTGCTTGCCGGGCTTCAGCTTCGCGTGGCGCTTGTACTCGTCGGCCTTGCGCCCCTCCCAGCCGAACCAGCCCGAGGCCCCGTGATCACTCGCGGCACCGGCGAACGTCTTGCCGTCCTTGGCGAAGTCGAACCACGCCTGCCCGCCGCGCAGCACCTGGTACTGCAACTCGAGGTGGCGCCCGCTGAAGTCCCCCGAGAACGTCGAGCCGCCACGCAGGGCGAAGCGGCCCTCCGCCCGCTTGCCCTTCGCCTTGAGTTCCATCAGGCCGAGGCTGGTGAGCCACAGCCCCTTGCTCTTGGCCTTGCCCTTCTTGGCGGACGGATCGGCGCGCCAGCCGTGCCAGTCCTTGCGACCGCCATTGCCCATGACCAGGTGGCCCCTGAACGCATGCCCCGACGGCTGCAGTTCCCAGGCTCCCGTGCTCGAGATGTTGCCTTCGGTGTAGCGGAAGGTGGCCTTGGATCCGTCCACCGTGCCCTCGATCGAGAACTGCCCCTGGTTTCCGTAGGTGCCGGTGAGGGTCGTGCCGTCCTGCTTCAGCTTGAGCATCCCGAACGACATCATCCAGTCGCCGCTCCAGGGCTCCGCATCCGCGGCGTGGACGACGCCGGAGGGGACGAACAGGAGCGCCACCGCGAGCAGGGCGCCAACAAGAACACGCACGGGATACCGCATGCGGTCACCTCCTGGAATGGGCATGGCGCGAGCGCTTCAGCTACCCGCCTTCGGGGTTGTCTTCTTCGAATGCCTTGGCAAGCCAGATGTGGCTGTCATCCGGATCCAGCTCCATGGCGAGGTCGATGAACTGCATGCCCTCGTCCTTCTTGCCCTTGCGTATGTGGCAGAGCCCCTTGAGGAGCCACGCTCGCGCGTGGAACGGGTCCGCGTCGATCGCCTTCTGCACGTACGTGCTGGCCTGATCGCGATCATCCGAGTCGAACAGCAGCTTGGCATAGCTGTAGTAGACGTAGCCCGACTGCTCTCCCTCGGCGACGGCCTTCTCGAAGAACTCGCGCGCCTTCTTGCGCTCGCCGTACAGGCTCATGATCCAGCCTGCCCCCGCCCAGTCGAGCTCGACGAGGTCCAGGGCAAGCTCCTTGCGGATGTACTGATGCCACTCCTTCTCGAGGTTGCGGATGTCCTTCACCTTGAGGTACTTGAGCAACAGACGGATCTGCTCGTCGGGCGGCACGGTCACGAACGGGCCGTACGGAACGCGCTTGATCTTCTTGTCCGTGCCAAGCGCCTTGAAGAACTTCTTGAAGCCCTTCTGGTACTTGGGCGAGGACAGCAGGAAGTGACAGAACGACCACGCCCAGCTGTAGCCGATCGCCCCGATGCGCTGCGACTTGATCAGCTCCTCGAGCCCGTGCCAGGCGTTGTCCTTGCCCTTCTTCTCGCGCTCCTCGACCTGGTTCCAGAGCACACAGAGGCGCGAACTCTGGATGCGCCCCAGTTCCATCGTCTTGGCCTTGGCGTCCCACTCGCTGGCACCGTAGTACTCGGCCATGCCTTCGCCGAGCCACGAGGGGTACCACATGCGCACGTTGATCATGTGCGTGAGCATGTGATTGCCCTCGTGGAACATCACATCCACGGTGAACTCGTGGCGATCCCGGTCGTAGAAGAAGTGCAGGTCCCGGTCGGCCGGCATGTACCAGCCGACGACGCCGGGCTGGGCGCCGCTCACCTGCTGGTAGTACTCCTCATCGTGGTAGATGTTGATCGTGACCTTGCCGAAGTCCTTCGAAGGCCGGATCTTCCATTCCTTGCTGAAGACCTTGTAGTAGGTCTCGAACAGGGAGCGGAACTCGGCAAACAAATCGTCGGGCAGGGTGTGATGGAACTCGAAGAGCTTCGTCTTGACGATCTCCCGGTTGCGCCACTTGCGTCGCGCCTTCTGCTGCGCAAGACGCTCCTCCTGGGCCTTCACCTTGGCCTTGATCAACTTCTCGCGCTTGGCCTTCTTGATCCAGCCGCCCTCGAAGGGCAGCAGCCCTTTCTCGACCTTGGCCTTCTCCTCATCGTTGCGAGGCACGAACGCCCCGTCCGCGCCCGCCTTGAAGTAGTCGGCCACGAGCTTGTCCGGCACGAAGACCGTGCCGTGCTCGTACTGCACGTGGTAGCCACCGACGATCCGCTCGATCTTGCGATCCGAGATGAAGCGGCCGTCCTTGAGGGAGAGCATGTCGGCCGCGGCCGCCGGCGCCAGCAGGGCGCCCAGCAAGCAGGTCAGCGCGAGGACGCGAAGGGTACGCACGGCGGTCACTTCCCGATCGCCCACTTCTGCCACTTCTTGTCGAGCTTGACCCAGTCCTTGTCGGACAGGTGCCCGAAGGCGGCCTCGAAGGCGCCCTTGCGGATCGCGGCCTGCTTCTCCTCGAGGGAACGCGAGTACTCCTTCCACGCATCCTCGGGGTCGGGCTTCTTCTCGTCGTCATCCTTGTCGATCTCGCCCTTCTCGACCCGCTCCTTCCACTCGGCGATGCGCTTGGCCTCGGCCTCCTCCCACTTCGCCTCTTCCAGTCGGATCGCGTCGTCCAGCGCATTCAGGTAGGCGCAGACGGACTTCTTCACCTTGCCCTTGTTGCCATCGGTCAGGAGCCAGCTCATCACGCTGTCCTCCTGGCCGAAGCCGAAGGTGATGCCCTCCTCATTCGACTCGCGCTCCTTCTCGAAGAGCTCGCGGATCGGCTGGGCCTTGCCTTCGTTGATCAGTGAACGGGCCGAGAGGATGTCGCCCGCATCGCGGGCGAACTGCAGGCCTTTGCGCTTGCTCGGGCGCATGTTCTCCATGTGCCCCTCCAGCCCCCAGCGGATGAAGGGCGACATGTTCTCGCTCAACATGCGGTTCTTGTAGCGCAGCCAGAGCGAGGTCACCCGCTTGCTGAGCCAGGCCAACTCCCAGAGCATGCCGCCGCCCTGATCCTTGCTCACCAGGATCTGGTCGTCGTTGGAGAACCACAAGCTGGTCGTGCCTTCCCCGAAGGCACGTTCTTCCTCGCTGGAACCGAAGATCCGGATGATGGCTCGTGGCACGTAGTCATCTCCGAGCCCGGGGAACGTCTTCTCGAGGTACTTGAAGACGTTCGTCGCGTGTGCCAGGACCCGCTTCGCGTACTTCTTGTCCGTGTGCGAGAAGACGGCGAAGTTCTCGTTCTCCAGGTACTGCCAGTCCTTCGGCAGGTTGTCCTTTTCGGCCTTGA
The DNA here is from genome assembly GCA_029213105.1 of Planctomycetota bacterium. GTDB lineage: Bacteria > Planctomycetota > PLA2 > PLA2 > JAEUHO01 > JAHEIK01. Next base: position 3,839 of record JARGNS010000129.1, on the reverse strand, counting down.
TGAAGGCCTCGACCTTCTGCTTGCGGCGCTGCTTGCGTTCCTGCGGCGTCAGGGTGCTCTCGTCTTCCTCGTCGATGATCTTCTTGCCCGTCGTGGCCGTTCCGGGCATGGGCTTGCTGCGCTCGATCTGCCGCAGCGAGCCAAGGCAGCTCTTGATGGTGCCCGACCAGTCCTTGTAGTGGTGGTGGACGATCTTGAACATCACCGCGAAGTCCACGTCCTCGAAGTGGTAGACGTAGGCAAGCAAGGTCCGCGGCGTCTCGACCATCTTCTCGACCTTGATCTCGTAGATCGAGACCGGCACGTCCCCGATCTTGGTCTCCTCTTCGCGGGTGTAGTAGTAGCCCCCCTCGGTGGTGAGGCCCTTCTCGCGCTTCACGAAGTCCTTGAAGTTCTTGTAGGGGTTCTCGACCGTGATGAGCGTGACGCCCTTGCCGATCTTCTCGCGCTTGGCGCCGCGCTCGCGCTGGCGAGCCGTGGGGAAGCCGACAACCCACATCTCGGGCGTCTCGCCCCAGCCCTCGCCCTTGGGGCCGTAGAGCTCGCGCTTGCCCAGGAACTTGGCGCAGATCCACTGCTCCTTCGTGGACATGTTCACGACCGTCCACTTGTCCGGGAACCGGACCCGGAAGCCCCAGCTCTCGTTCTTGTGGGTCGCTCCCGGCTTGTCGGCCGCCTCGAGGGCCGGAGCCAGACAGAGCCCCACCGTGGCCACGAGCAGCAC
>JARGNS010000129.1:0-3105 GCA_029213105.1 Planctomycetota bacterium | reverse complement strand
CGCCCAACACCCCCCGCAGGAACCACGTCATGGCCCCTCCCTTCCGGCCCATGGGCCGAAGCGCCGGGTTCCATCCATCCCGGCTCAGATCACAACGCCGCGATTGTAGCGGAGCCGCGGGGTGCGCTGCGAGGGGCGATCCTCGCCACCCTGGTCTCCACACGGCCTGCTGGTAGCGTGGGCGGCGCATGCGTCTCGTTCTCGGCACTCTCGCAGCCCTCTCTCTGACCCTGGCGCTGCAGCTCTGCCCCGCCTCGGCGGCCGACGACCCGCTTGATGAGGCCAAGAGTCTCGTCGAGCTCGGCAAGATGCTGGTGGAGACGGGCGCGGACACGGGCAATCCCAAGCGCGTGAAGGAGGGCGTGGCCAAGCTGCGCGAGGCCAAGAAGAAGTTCGAGGCCCTGCTCGCCGCGCCGACCATCAACCCGGCGGAGGCCAACCGCATCAAGGCGTGGATCGTCGACGTCGAGTCGCGCATCGAGTGGTACGACGAGGAGGCCGCCTCGCAGGCTCGGGAAGCACGCGGCCCCCGCGCAGGCCGCGTCGCCACCGGCGAAGTTCGTGCGCCCGACCTCAAGGAGGGCGAGGCGATCGGTGCGTGGTGCCGTCGCGTGCTCAAGACCTACAAGGCGGCCGAGGACCCCGAAGGCCGAGCCGCGCTCGCCCGCGGTCTGGCCTCACGCGGTGGCGTGGTCGCACTCCCGACCCTGCTGCGGCTCTTCGAGACGGAGGATGCCGCACGCGCCCTGGAAGGCGTGCACGAGGCCATCGCCATGGTCGGCACCTACCGGGTCGCCCAGAAGATGGGCGCCTACGCCAGGAAGTCGCAGGAGAAGCACTGGGACGCGGCCCTGCAGGTCATCTACCTGTGCCTGGAGAAGCCCGAGCACAACGAGCCCGAGAAGCCGTTCCTCCGTGCGATTCGCAAGTTCCACCAGTTGAAGATCCGGCGGCTCTCCCTGCGCATCCTCGAGCAGCTCGACTCGATGGACCCCGAGGGCATCGCGGCGCTCGGGGAGATCGTCTACGTCGAGGACTTCGGCTACCACGCCCACGTGACCAAGCTGCTGGCGGCCAAGCGAGACGGCCGCGCCGTGGGGCCGCTCGTGCACCTGATGAACCGCTTCAAGTTCGATCCCGCCTCGCAGTTGCCGGCGCACAAGGCCCTCGTGGGCATGGGGTGGTACGCCGTCCCCGAGCTCGTCAAGCGCTTGGACAGCAAGTCCACCGGCATCTGGATCTCGTTCACGCTGCGCAAGATCACCGGCCAGACCATGGGCACCGACAAGCGCAAGTGGCACGACTGGTGGAAGACCGAGAAGCTGCGCCACCCCGAGCTGTTCGACGATCCCGAGGAACGCCCCGGCGGCTCCAAGGGGCCCGTGGTCACCGGCAAGTAGGCGCCGCCGCCCCATGAGCCTCTGGCAGCCCATCCTCGAGGAACGCTTCGGCTTCCCCTCCCTGCGCCCTCTGCAGGAGGAGATCGTCGAGCAGGTCATGGCCGGCGGGGACGCGCTCGTCGTCATGCCCACCGGCAGTGGCAAGAGCCTGTGCTACCAGCTTCCGGCCCTGGCCATGCCGGGCGAAGGGACCACCCTCGTGTTCAGCCCGCTGATCGCGCTGATGGAGGACCAGGTGGCCGCCCTCAAGGCGAAGGGCGTACGGGCGGAGTACATCAACAGCACGCTGCGGCGTGCCGAGCGCGAGCGCCGCTATGCCAAGGTGGCCGAAGGCGCCTACGAGCTCATCTACGCCACGCCCGAGCGCATGCTCAAGGAGGAGTTCGTCGCGGCCCTCGACGCCCGCCCTGGCGGCATCGAGAAGGCCATCAAGCTGCTCGCCGTGGACGAGACCCACTGCATCACCAAGTGGGGCCACGACCTGCGTCCGGCCTACCGCCACGTCGGCCGCTTCCGCCGGCAGCTGGGTTGCCCCCCCACGATCGCCCTCACGGCCACCGCGACGCGTCCCGTCCGCGCCGACGTGCGCCGTGTGCTCGGCATCGACGAAGCGGCCATGCCCCTGTTCTCGGCGCCCCTCGAGCGTCCGAACCTGACCCTCGAGGCCGCCGCGGCGTGGGATGACGCGGCCAAGGTCGAGGCGATTCGCCGGGTGGCCGACGGCCTCCCCGGCACGGGCATCGTCTACTTCGCCCTCATCAAGGACCTCGAGCGCATGGCCGTCGACGTGCGCCGGGCCTGCCCCGACCGCCGCATCGCCATCTACCACGGCAAGCTTCTCCCTGAGGAGAAGAAGGCCGTCTACAACGACTTCATCGCCGCCGAGCCCGACGAGGGGCTGCTCTTGATCGCGACCAACGCCTTCGGCATGGGCGTGGACAAGGCCGACATCCGCTTCATCGTGCACGCCCAGGTGCCCGGCAGCGTCGAGGCCTACTACCAGGAGGTCGGCCGCGCAGGCCGCGACGGGCAGCCTTCTCGCTGCCTCCTGCTCTACAACCAGGACGACCTGGCCATCCAGCAGAACTTCCTCGACTGGCAGAACCCGCCGGCCGATCTGCTCATCCGCGTGGCGCATGCCATCGAGCAGAGCGAGCATGCGGACTTCGACATCGAGGAACTCACCCGCGCCATCCACCGCAAGCGCCGTCATGATCCGCGCGTCGAGTACGCCGTCATCGCCCTGAAGGACATGGGCGTGGTCGAGCCGACCCACGTGGAGGGCCGCTACCGACCCACCGGCGTCCCCTTCGACGCCGCCATGCTCGACACGCCGGACATGGAGGCCAAGAAACAGCGCGATCTGATGCGCCTGCTGGAGGTCGTCAAGCTCGCTCGTAGCGACGACATCCAGGCGTTCGTGCTGGAGTACTTCGAGCTGTAGGCGCCCGGGCGCCGAGCTCCATGAGCGACTCCCCAACGAGCGCTTCTTTTCCCTAGGGCCTCCGGGGACGCGGGCTACGGTCGACGCGCAAGCCCCGACAACGCCCCCAGGAACGCATGAGCGACCTCTACGAAGAGCTGGATCGACAGGACACCCCCATCGGCGAGCTCGTGCTCCGCCGCCGGCGTGTACCGGGCCTCGGCAGCGACGCGCTTTACGAGATCAAGCGCGATGACGAGATGCTCATGTCGAGCCTCGTCA
>JARGNS010000128.1 GCA_029213105.1 Planctomycetota bacterium | reverse complement strand
CGTGCCCAGGCCGCTGCCGACCTTGACCAGGGCGTCGAAGCCCATGGGGACGTCCAGCTCGTCGGCCGTGAGGACGGGCATCGACAGGCCGCCGGGGATGACGGCCTTGATCTTGCGGCCGTCCAGCGCACCGCCGCCGTACTGCTCGATGAGCTCACGAACGGTGATGCCGAACTCGAACTCCCAGACACCGGGGTTCTTGATGTCGCCGGAGAGGCCCATCAGCTTCGTGCCCGAGGAGCCCAGGGCACGCGGGTTGTCGGCGTCCGGGGCAATGCCCAGGTCCGCGAACCACTCGCCGCCGTGCTCGATGATGCAGGGCACGTGGGCGAGCGACTCGACGTTGTTGATGACCGTCGGGCAGCCGAAGGCGCCCTCGACAGCCGGGAAGGGCGGCTTGATGCGCGGGTGGCCGCGCTTGCCCTCGAGCGACTCGAGCATGCCCGTCTCTTCGCCGCAGATGTAGGCGCCGGCCCCCGGATGCACGTGGGCTTCGACGGTGAAGCCCTTCTTGCCCAGGATGTCCTTGCCGAGCAGGCCGTCCTTGCGGGCTTCCTCGATGGCGCGCTCCATGCTCGCAATCGACCCCGGGTACTCCCCGCGGATGTAGATGTAGATGACGTCGAGATCACAGGCGTAGGCGCACAGGAGGCACCCCTCGAGCACCAGATGGGGATCGCGCTCCATCAGGTAGCGGTCCTTGAAGGTGCCCGGCTCGGACTCGTCGGCGTTGAGGACGAGGTACTTCGTCTTGCCGGTGTCCTGGGGGATGAAGCCCCACTTGACGCCCGTCGGGAAGCCCGCGCCGCCACGTCCCCGCAAGCGGCTGGCCTTGACCTGTTCGGTCACCTCCGCCGGCGTCATGGTCTCGACGGCCTTCGCGAGGTTGGCGTAGGCGCCGTGCTTCTTCGCAACGGCCAGCTTGTGGCCGTCCTTCACGTCGAAGAGACGCGAGAGGATCTTCGTCTCGGGGTAGCTGCCATCCGCACCGCGCTGCACCTTGGCGGGCGCCGCGGACTTGGAGGCCTTCTTCTTCGCTGCCTTCTTCTTTGCCGTCATGGTGCTACTCGCATCCGTCCATGAGCTCTTCGAGCTTCTCGGGGGTGACGTGGACATGGGGCTCGCCGTCGACGAAGACCGCCGGGGCGACCTCGCAGAGGCCCAAGCACTCCATGTCCTTGACCAGGAACCGGCCATCGGCGCTCTCGACGCCGCAGCCGTCGACCCCGGCCTTCGCCAGGGCCGTCGAGCGCAACTTGGCCGCACCGCGCAGCCAGCAGGTAAGCGTGCGGCACACCCAGACCTCGTGGCGACCGGAGGGCTTGGTGTTGAACATCGCGTAGAAGGTCAACAGCCCGCGGATGTGGCTATCGCCGACCTCGAGGTACTCGGCCACGCCGGCCTCGACCTCGGGGCTGATCCAGCCGCCGTAGTGCTTCTGCGCGACGTGCAGCACGGGCAGGCACGCGGCCATGCGCGTGGGATAGCGCGCCACGATGGCGTCGCACTGCTGCTTGATCTCCTTCGGCGGGAAGGAGACCGGGACGGGCGGAGCGCCCGTCGTCTGGACGTTGGTGGTGCTCACTTGTCGCACTCCCCCATCACGAAGTCGATCGAGCCCAGGATCGCCACGATGTCGGCGATCATGTTGCCCGGGATGATGTCCTTGAGGATCTGCAGGTTCACGAAGGAGGGTGCGCGGTACTTCAGGCGCCACGGGGCGGCACCGCCCTCGGAGCGGATGATGTAGCCCCCCTCGCCCTTCGGCAGCTCGGTGTGGCTGTGGACCTCGCCCTTGGGGGTGTCCATCTCGCCCGTGATGAGCATGAACTGGTGGATCAGCTGCTCCATGCCCGTCATCACGCCCTGCTTGTCGGGCAGGACGAACTTGGGCTCGTCCGCGAGGATCGGGCCATCGGGCATCTGGTCGATGACCTGGGTCACGATGCGCGCGGACTGGCGGATTTCGGCCATGCGGACGAGGTAGCGGTCGTAGCAGTCACCGTGGCGACCGACGGGCACTTCGAAGTCCACGCGGTCGTAGAAGCCGTAGGGACGATCCTTGCGGACGTCGTACGGCACGCCCGAGGCGCGCAGCACGGGGCCGGTCAGGCCGTAGCTCAGCGCCATCTCACGCGTGATGACGGCGACACCCTCGTTGCGGATGCGCCAGATCCGGTTGTTCGTGAGGAGGTTCTCCCACGTGTCCGCCTTGGCGTGCAGGGTCTCCGCGAAGGCGCGCACGTCCTTGAGCCAGCCCTCTTCGGCGTCCCGGGAGACGCCGCCGATGCGCGTGTAGGTCGTGGTGAAGCGCGCGCCGGTGAGGTACTCGAAGAAGTTGTAGAGCGTCTCGCGCTCGCTGAACGTGTAGAGGAACACGGTCATCGCGCCGACGTCCATCGCGTACGCGCCCAGCCCGAGAAGGTGCGCCGAGATGCGCGCCAGCTCGCAGCCGATGGTGCGGATGGCCTCCGCGCGCTCGGGCGCCTGGATCCCGCAGACCTTCTCGAAGGCCCACGTCGCCGAGCAGTTGTTGGCCAACGGCGCGAGGTAGTCGAGGCGATCGGTGTACGGGATGTAGCGGTGGTAGCCGAGCGACTCGCCGATCTTCTCCTTGCCGCGATGCAGGTAGCCCACATCCGGCACGGCGGTCACGACGCGCTCGCCGTCGATCTCCAGGAGGATCCGCAGCACGCCGTGGGTCGACGGGTGCTGGGGGCCCATGTTCAGGACCATGCGCTCGCCCGGGTCATCCCCGGCGTCGAGACGGATGTCCGCAAACTCGGGGTTCTCCCCGGTCGGCAAGGGCGGCTTGGCAACGATGGTCTCGTGATCACTCATGGCCGCCCCCTTAGTCCCGGAACCGGTTGTGGCCCTGCATCGGGAAGTCACGACGCAGGGGCCAACCATCGAAGTCCTGGGGCATGTAGATGCGGGTCAGCTCGGGGTGTCCGGCGAAGCGGATCCCGAACATGTCGAACGTCTCCCGCTCGGCCCAGTCCGCGGACATCCACAGGTGCGTGAGCGTGGGCACCGCGCCGCCTTCGGCCACGCGCGTGCGCACCATCAGGCGCTCCTGGGTCTCCAGGTTCTGGGCGAGTCCGAGCACGGTGAAGCGCTCGGGCTTGCGGTCGGGGTAGTCCACCGCGGTGTGATCGACGAGGTACTCGAAGTTCGCCTCGTCCTTGAGCGCGGCGAAGACCTTGGGCCAGTCCTCGTTGCTCACGAGGCAGCCCGGCCAACCGCCGTGCCCACCAAACGTGGGATGCTCGGGGTGCACCGACCACTTCACCTCGAAGGGCTTCAACGCGGTCTTCACGGCATCGGAGACGCCCTCGGGCGCCTCGTCCGTGTAGACCATGCAACTCTGCGTGACGCGATCCACTAGCGGGTCTCCTCCGGCTTGACACCGCGCGCCATGGAGCGCTGCGGGCCGGGCTTCACGAAACGCTCGCCGGCCGTGGCCAGCGCGATGGGCGGGCCGTGGCGACGACCGCCGAGCACGGTCTGCTCCTCGAGGGGCGCGGCGGCACCGGGCTCGGGCGTCTCGAGCGTGAGGTTGTAGGTGTTGTCGCGATCGATCTTGTCCTGGAGCTTCATGAGCACGTTCAGGACCGAATCGGGACGCGGCGGGCAACCCGAGATGTAGAAGTCCACGGGCACGAACTCGTCGATGCCCTGGACGACCGAATAGCTGCGGTACATGCCGCCCGAGGACGCGCAGGCGCCCATCGAGATGACCCACTTGGGCTCCGCCATCTGGTCGTAGAGCCGGGTCATGACCTGGGCCATCTTGTAGGTCAACGTGCCTGCGACGAGCAGCAGGTCGGCCTGACGCGGCGAGAAGCGCGCGACCTCCATGCCGAAGCGTGCCATGTCGTAGCGGCTCATGGCCGTGGCCATGAACTCGATTCCGCAGCACGACAGCCCGAGCGGCAGCGGCCACATGCTGTTCTTGCGCGACCAGCTGGACACGGCGCGCACGGTGCTGAGCAGGATGGAGCATTCCGAGCTTCCGCTCGCCTCCATCAGGTCGCTCATCTCGGTCTGGGTGACTTCGCTCATCGGCTCATCTCCGGCAAGAGAGGTGCGGTAGTACGACCCTGGCGGGTCACTCCTGCGCCCAGTTCACGGCGCCCTTGCGCATCACGTACCACCACCCCAGGAAGAGGATGGCGATGAAGATGAGCATCTCGACGAACAAGAAGGCACGCAGCGCCTCGTTGCCGAAGTAGACGGCCCAGGGGTAGAGGAAGACGACCTCGATGTCGAAGAGGACAAAGAGGATCGCCACCAAGTAGAACTTCACGCTGAAGCGCTGGTGCGCCTCCGTGATCGGCGGCATGCCGCACTCGTAGGCGGCGTCTTTCACCGGGTTGGTGCCGGCCTTCGCGCCCAGCACGAAGCTCAATCCGAGATTGGCTCCGGCGAACAGGATCGCGAAGATCAGCATGGCGAGGACGGGTACGTATTCGACGATCTCACCCGCCGCCAGGAACCCGGCCGCGGAGGACGTCGTGAAGAGCGACTCGAGCGTGGGAACCACCTTGTCTCCTGGCGTGCGTGCAGTGGGGCCGACATTCAACCCGATCGGGGCCCCGGCCACGATGCAATTGCCCGGTGGCAGACTCCGGGTCCTGCCCCGGGTTCCGCACGCCGCGGCCGCGGCGGCGGCCCGCGCCCGCCGCGCCCCCGGGCCGGGGGCCCTCCGCAGGGCGCGCCCGCAGATGGATGCATTCTGCAGCTACTTGCTCGCGGGCACCGCGAACGCGGTCAGGGGGGCCTCCCGGGCCTCTCCGGTCGCCCGGTCGAGGATCCAGTGCTTTCCGGCCTCCAGCCCCTTGAAATGGGACTTTGCGCGTTCACGCCCAGGCCAGGTGACGACCACGTCGCAGGTCTCGGCGCCCGCGAGCCCCACATGCTGGCGGGGGTCGTCGCACCCGAGGAAGGACTTCTGCCGGACCACGGCGAAGCGCTGGCTGAGCTCGGGCGTCGTCACCACGTAGGTGGCCCCCAGGGCCTCGCGGTTGCCCCCGGGCTGCGCGAAGCTCAGCTTGACCCAGCGGGCGCCCTCGCCGGCCGGGCCCGCGCCGAGCAGGACCGTCGGCGGCACGTTCATGCCCAGCGTCACGAGGTCCATGCGGCCGTCGTTGTTCCAGTCGGCGAAGGCCGCCTGACGACTGCAGCGTGCGACGGCCATGCCGTCGCCCGCCTCGAGCTTGGTCGTGTCGACGCCCTTGGCCGCGTTCTTCTGGGCCTTGGTGCCGACCTCCCGGAACGCCAGCTCCGCGGCATCCATGTTCTCGAAGAGCGCGTTCAGCTGCTCGTAGGCGGTGCCGGTCTTCTCGAAGAGATCGATTTCCTTGTAGACGTGCCCGTTGGCCACATAGAGGTCTTGATCGCCGTCGTTGTCGAAGTCGTACCAGCCACAGCCCCAGGAGAGGTCGTAGTAGACCTGCTGCCCCATCGTCTGGAGACCGCGGTCCTTGAAGTAGACCGCGCCCCCCTCCCCACCGACCTGCTTGGCGATGTAGAGGTTGTTCCAGTCGTGGCTGAAGTTGGTGATGAAGATGTCGAGCCGGCCGTCGCGGTTGATGTCGTTCACCGACATGCCCATGCTGGCCTGCGCCGTGGTCTGCTCGCCGACCTTGATCCCGAGCGTGTCCGAGGTGTCGCGGAAGACCACGCGCCCCTGCTCGTCCCGGGCCTGCTCCCACATGAAGTTCTCTTCGGAATCGTTGGCGACATAGATATCGAGCAGGCCGTCGTCGTTGAAGTCGAACATCAACGTGGTGAAGGCGTACTTGCCCACACGCGGCCGCAGCCCCCACGCCACGGTCACGTCCTCGAACGTGCCGTCCTCGGTCTGGCGGAGCATCGTGTCATGTTGGCCTTTGAGGCCAATGGGGCCGCAATACGCGGGAATTGCGCGCCATTTGCAGTCGCGGCCGCTGACGGCTTCGGCGGGCGTGCCGGGCGCGAGCCCCTGCTTGATCCGTAGACGCTCGACCTCGAAGGCGGGGTCGGAGTAGGTCCCGATGTAGAGGTCCAGGCGGCCGTCGTCGTCGACGTCGCCGACGGCGGCGCACGTACTCCAGGCGGAGGGGTCGCCGGCCACGCCGAGCGCCTCGGCCACATCGGTGAACGTACCGTCCCCGTTGTTGCGCCAGAGGCGGTTCAGTCCGAAGTTGGCGACGAAGATGTCCTGATCACCGTCCGCGTCGTAGTCGAACGGTGTTGCGCCGAACGACCAGGACTCGTCGTGGATGCCCGTCTGGGCCGTGACATCCGAGAACGTGCCGTCCCCGTTGTTGCGCCACAGACGATCCAGGAAGACCTCCGCGCGCGTGGGCTTGGGCGTGAGGCTGGCGCGCGTGCGCCCCGTCGCCTCGTCCTGCACGCTGCGGAGCGTGTAGTTGCTGAACACATCCCCATCCGGGATGAACAGGTCCAGCAGCCCGTCTGCGTCGTAGTCGACCCAGGCCGCGCCGGGGCCGACGGCTTCGATCAGGAACTCCTTGAGGCCGGGCCGGCCCGAGTGGTTGGTGGCGGTGATGCCCGCCGAGGCGGTGACGTCGAGCAGGCGGATGCGGGTCGCCGGGGCGTCCTTCCAGCGGTCGGCCTCGACGGCCTCCTCCGCGGGATTCTCCGTCGGCCCACGCTCCTTCTCTCCGCAGCTGGCAAGGAGGAGGGGAAGGACGAGGAGGGCCGCTGCGGCGAACAGCCAAGGGGTACGAAGGCGCGTCACGGTGCTCGGATCTCCAGGCTGCAGGTACGGCAGGCCGCCGGATCAACGGGGCGGCGGCGGCGCATCGTCCCGCGGCGGGGTCGCCTCGGGGGGGAGCAGGGCCTCGCCGCCCTCGGCGGCGAGGTAGATGGGCATCAGGGCGGCCTCGATGTTCTCGCGCGCCAGCCCCGTGAAATCCACCTCGAGCTCCTCCAGCACCTCGGCCGGAATGCGCTGCAGGTCCTTGCGATTGGCCTCCGGCAGGAGCACCTTGCGGATGCCGGCCCGATGCGCCGCAAGGACCTTCTCCTTCACGCCGCCGACGGGCAGGACGCGGCCCTTGAGCGTGATCTCGCCGGTCATGGCGAGATCGGCCCGCGCCGGCTTGCCCGTGAGGAGGCTGGCCAGGCAGGCCGCCATGGTGACGCCGGCGCTGGGCCCGTCCTTGGGGGTCGCCCCCTCCGGCACGTGCAGGTGGATGTCGTTCTTCTCGAGGGTCTCGGGCGCGATCCCCAGGTCCCGGGCGATCGAGCGGATGTAGGAGAAGGCCGCTTCGGCGCTCTCGCGCATGACGTCCCCGAGGCGGCCGGTCACGCGAATGCGTCCGTTGCCCGGCACGAGGGAGGCCTCGAAGAAGAGCAGGTCGCCCCCCACCGGAGTCCACGCGAGCCCGGCCGTCACGCCCACCGCCGGGTCCCGGAAGCGGGCCGTGTCCTCGAAGACGCGGGCCCCGAGCATGCGCTCGACCGCCTTGTCATCGATCCGGGCACGCTTGTCGTCGTTGCCGTCTTCCGCCACCTCGAGCGCCCGACGGCGGCAGATGCGGCCGATCTGGCGCTGGAGGTTGCGCACGCCGGCCTCGCGGGTGTACCCGTCGATCAGGGCGTTCAGCCCCGCGTCCGTGAAGATGAGCTGCTTCGAGGAGAGCCCGTTCTCCTCGAGGACCCGGGGCAGCAGATGCCCGCGCGCGATGCGCAGCTTCTCCCGGCGCGTGTAGCCGCTGAGTTGCACGATCTCCATGCGGTCACGCAGGGGGCCCGGGATGTTCTCGAGCACGTTCGAGGTGCACACGAAGAACACGCGCGACAGGTCGAACGGCAGGTCGAGGTAGTGATCGACGTACGCGTCGTTCTGCTCGGGATCGAGCACCTCGAGCATCGCGCTGGACGGGTCGCCACGTACGTCGGACCCCATCTTGTCGATCTCGTCGATGACGAAGACGCAGTCCCGCGTCCCGGCGCGCTTGATGGCCTGGATGATCTTCCCGGGCATCGCCCCCACGTAGGTGCGGCGGTGGCCCTTGACCTCGGCCTCGTCACGCATGCCGCCGACGGACACGCGCACGAAGGCGCGGCCCATGGCCTCGGCAATGCTGCGGCCCAGGCTCGTCTTGCCGACACCGGGCGGCCCCGTCAGGCAGAGGACGGGACTGCGCGGATCGTCCTTCAGACGCCGTACAGCGAGGAATTCGAGGATCCGCTCCTTGACGTCCTCGAGGCCATCGTGATCGCGATCCAGGATCCGACGCGCGCTCTTGAGGCTGATGGCGTCGCGTGGCTCGAGCCGCCAGGGCAGGTCCAGGATCCAGGTCACGTAGGTGCGTGCGACGTGGTACTCGGAGGACGACGGCGGCATGGAGGCAAGCCGGTCGACCTCGCGTGCCGCGACCGCGGCGACGTCGTCGGGCAGTCCGGCCTCATCGATGGCGTCGCGCAGCTCGAGGATGTCGGCCTCGCTGTCGCCAGCGAGTCCCAGTTCCTCCCGGATGGTCTTGAGCTGGGTGCGCAGCAAGTGCTCGCGCTGACGCTTGTCGATGTCGAGCTTGACCTTCTGGGCGACCTCGTTCTGGACCTCGTGCTTGGCGACGCCCTCGCGCAGGATCTCCTCGACGATGCGCAGACGCTCGCGCACGCCCTCCGTGACGCAGATGCGCGTCTTCACCGGCAGGTTGAAGTTCACGTGCGCGCCGATGAGATCCGCGAAACGACCCGCGCCGGCGATGTTCATCCGC
>JARGNS010000127.1:4064-8740 GCA_029213105.1 Planctomycetota bacterium | reverse complement strand
GGCCGGACCGTGGACGAAGGGCAACACCAGCGCCGCGCCCATCGAGCTGCGGATGGCCTTGCGGTAGAGCGGGCTGACGCAGGTCGGGCCCAGCACCACGGCGCCGGCGCCCAGGGCCGCCGCCGAGCGGAAGATCGCCCCGACGTTGTCCGGGTTCGAGACCGTGTCGAGGGCCACGACCAGGCGCGGATCCCCCGCCGCGGTCAGCACCTGGTCGACATCGCGCGCGGCAGGGCGCACCCCCACGGCCAGGCAGCCCTGGTGGAACTGCCAGCCCGCCAGCTCGCGCAGCGCGCCACGCGGCACGACATAGGCCGGGACGTCGGGTCGCGCGTCCAAGGCGTCCTGCATGCTCGGCAACGCGGTCTCATCCAGCAGGACCGAGAGCGCCTCGAGGGGGGAATCGACAAGCAGCCGGCGCGCGACCAGGCGCCCCTCGGCGATGAAGCGGGCGCTGCGCTTGACCAGCTCGGGATCGCGCACGACGCGATAGTCCGCGAGGCGCGGATCCGCGGTCCATGCGTCCGTGCTCGTGTCGATGCGCTCGAGCGTCACGGCCGGCAGCGGTAGAGCGTCATCAGCGCGTAGCCGGTGCCGTACGGCTTGTGGGTCTGGTAGAGCGGGTAGTCCCACCAGGAGCCGTCGTTCTTCTGCTGCATGGCGAGGATGTGCCCCGCGATCTGGCGCTTGTAGGTGGCCTGCTTGTCCTTGGGCGCACGCTCGATGCACATGGCCGCGTAGTAGTAGCCGTAGAGGCAGAAGTAGCCGGAGTTCTGGTACCAGATCTCGTGCGGGAACGGGTACTTGCGCGCAATGCGCAGGAAGTGCCCGTACTTCTCGAGCTCGTCGAGCGCTTGCGGGAAGCGCGCCGGATCGACCTCGTAGCCCGTCATGCCCCACGCGAGGATGCAGGCCGGCGTCCGGGCGAGGCTGCCCTGCGTGCGGTTGATGTTGCCGTTGCGGCCGTTGGTGGCCCACATGCGCGTCGAGAAGCTATAGGCGAACGAGCCACCGGGGATCTGGCAGCGGCGCAGCAGCTTGTTGGCCTTGTCGATCAGCTTGTCGGGGACGCTCACGCCCTGGGCCTTGGCCATCGCCAGGGCAATCACCCCCGTGGCCGTGGTGAAGCTGGTGGCGCCCGGCCCCGGCGCGCGCGTCTTCTCGCCGAAGTTGAAGTAGCCCCAGCCGCCCTCGACGAACTCCATGCGCTGCAACCAGCTCACGCAGCCCTGCGCCGCCTTCAGGAGTCGCTTGCGCGGCTCGGGACGCTTCTCGCGCGCGAGGAGGCGGGCGAACGCCTCGAGGCAGTACATGTGCGCCCAGACGTTGTAGAGCGTGTCGGGACGCTGCCGCCGCACACCGTAGCGTCCCATCAAGTAGGTGGTGCCCTTCGCGATCGCCGCCTTCACGTCGGCCCGCTGGCTGTCGTACTCCACCAGTGCACTCAGGGCGAGCCCCGAGGCGCCCACGGTGAAGGCACGGTTCGAGCCGGGCTTGGGCGCGTAGATGTCGACGTGCAGGTTCGGCGCCGGCCCGCCCCACGAGCCGTCCTTGCGCTGGGTGGCGACCAGGTGCGCGACACCCAGCTCGATCGCCTTCTCGATCGCCGCACGGGAGGCGGTGACCTTGGGCCGCGGCTTGGCAGGCGCAAGGGTCTCCTCGGCGCGCGCGGTCAGCGCGAGCAAGGGGACGAACAGGCAGGCGAGCAGGAACCGACTCACTTGGCGTCGTCGTCCTTCTTGTCGGCCTTCTTCTTGTCGTCGTCGGCCTCTGCCTTCGGCGGGGTGGCCAGCAGCTTCTCGCCGGCACTCAGCCCCTCGACGACCTCGACGCGTGCCCCCGCGCTCTCGCCGGTCTTGATCTCGGTCTTCTCGCCGCCGACCGGGAACACGTACTGCTTGCCGCCCTCGCTCAAGATGCAGCTCTTGGGGATGCTGAGCACGGCCTCGGGCGCGTCGCGCGTGATCTCGACGCTGCAGCCCAGGCCCGCGCGCAGGCGCTTGTCCTCGGCCTTGACGCGCAGGATCACCTTGTAGCTGCCGCCCGCGCCGTAGCGCGCCACGGTGGCCACCTCGCACTCGAGTGCGTCCTTCGCCGTCAGAGACGTCTTGATCGAGGCGCTCGCGCCGGCCTTCACGCTGGCGAGATCCGCCTCCTTGACAGACGTGTGCACGCGCATGACCGACTCATCGAGGATCGTGTAGGGCGACTGGCCCACCTTCATCGCCTCGCCGGCACCGTAGGCCTCCGGGTTGCCGAGGCCCTTCCAGGCGCCGCCCGCGAAGGTGCCGCGCACGGCCGTCCCCGCCATGGGTGCCTTGAGCGTGAAGGCCTCGGCGTCGCCACGAAGCTCGGCGAGGCCCTCCTCGGCCTTCGCGAAGCCCTCCTGCGCGGCAGCGAGCTCGAGCTCGGCCTTCTTCTTGTCGAGCGGCAGGGTGGCCTGCAGCTTGTCCAGCGAACTGGTGGCCTTGCGCACCGCGATGCGCAGGCTCTCGAACTCGCGCTCGAGACCCAGCTTGGTGCCGTACTCGTGGCGGGTCTTGTAGCGCTCGAAGGAGCTGAGCATGCGCTCCATGTTGCGGCGGTTGCGCTTGAGAACGATCTCCTCGGTCTCCTCGGTGAGGTCGTCCTCGGTGTACATGCTCTCGAGCTGGGCAAGTTCCTCGCGCATGTTCTGGATCGAGATGCGCTGGCCGGCGATGCGATGGGCCGCATCCTGTTCCTTCAGCTTGCGCTCGACCTCGACGAAGCGGTCCAGCGCCTCGTCGGCGAGGCGCTTCGCGCGCAGGGACTCGTCGCGCTTGATCGCGATCGAGGCCTTGCCCAACTCGTGCAGGCGCTGGGCACGCTCGAGGCCGAGGCGCTTGAGCTCGAGCCCGCGTTCCTGGGCGACGAGCATCTTCTTGTAGTCCGTGTCGTCGAAGCGCACGAGGGTCTGGCCCTTGACGACGCGCCCCTCGGGAGCGACCTCGAGGATCTCCAGCTTGCCCCGGTAGGCCTCGAACTCGATCGTCACGCGCTCGTAGCTCGCAGGCACGAGCACCCCCTTCGCCTTGATGACGCCGCCCAGGGGGCCGCGCTTGACGGTGACCGTGGCGGGCGCGGACTCCTTGGCGGCCGGTGCCTCCTCGGCGCCGAGCATGGTGGGCAGACACAGGAGTGCGGCAGCGGCGCACGCGATCCAGGCGGGGGTCTTCATCGGGGCTCTCCGGGGCAGGAATGCGCCCGCACGGTAGGCGGGATTCCCGCGCCCCTCAACCCCCGACGGCGCCGGATCGTTGCGACAGCGCGGGAGGCCTTGGAGTAGAGTCAGGCCGCTCTCTGCCCCGGGAGTTCGAGGTCTACATGGAAGTCGTCTGCATCGGCGCCGGTCCGGCGTCCCTCTACACCGCCATCCTGCTCAAGAAGGCCAACCCAAGCGCCTCCATCCGCATCTACGAGCAAAACAAGGCGGACGACACCTTCGGCTGGGGCGTCGTCTTCTCCGACGAGACCCTGGGCGGCTTCGAGGAGGCGGATGCGGAGACGTACCACGCCATCCGCCGCGAGTTCGCCTACTGGACGGACATCGACACGTTCTTCCCGGACGCCGACGGCAACGAGACCTGCGTCCGGTCGACGGGCCACGGATTCTGCGGCATGGCCCGCAAGCGCCTGCTACAGATCATGCACGCGCGCTGTGCGGAGCTCGGTGTCGAGATCACGTTCGAGCATCCGGTCGACGATGTCACGCCCTACCTGGGCGCCGACCTGGTCGTGGCCGGCGACGGCATCAACAGCCAGATCCGCACGCGCTTCGCCGAGCACTTCCAGCCCTCCCTCGATTGGCGCAAGTGCAAGTTCACCTGGCTCGGCACCACCCTGCCGCTGGACGCGTTCACGTTCATCTTCCGCGCCAACGAGCACGGGATGTTCCGTGTGCACTCCTACCCCTTCCAGGACGGCCTGAGCACGTTCATCATCGAGTGCCGGGAAGAGACGTGGAAGCGGGCCGGCCTCGACGAGGCCACGGAGCAGGACACGGTCGCCTACATGAGCGAGCTGTTCGCCGACCACCTGGGGGGTCACGAGCTGCTGATCAACCGCTCCATCTGGCGCACCTTCCCCACCGTGCGCAACAAGACCTGGGCGCACGAGAACATCATCCTGCTCGGCGACGCCGCCCACACGGCCCACTTCTCGATCGGCTCGGGAACCAAGCTCGCGATGGAAGACGCCATCGCACTCGTGGACGCGTTCAAGGAGCACGGCTTCGACGACGTGCCCAAGGTGCTGGCTGCCTACGAGGAGGCCTACCGCGACAACACCGAGCGACTCCAGCACGCCGCCCAGACCAGCCTCGAGTGGTTCGAGAACACCGAGCGCTACATGCAGCAGAGTCCGCTGCAGTTCAGCTTCAACCTGATGACGCGCAGCAAGCGCATCACGTACGACAACCTGGCCCTGCGCGACCCTGACCTCGTAGACGCCTTGACCGCCTGGTTCGCCCGCAGCAACGGCCTCACGTGGGCGGAGAATCGCCTGCCCCCGCCGCCGGCGCTGGTGCCGTACAGCGTGCGCGAGTTGACGCTGCGCAACCGCATCGCCGTCTCGGCCATGTGCCAGTACTCGGCCGTCGACGGCACGATCAACGACTGGCATCTGGTGCACCTGGGCTCCCGCGCGGTCGGCGGCGC
>JARGNS010000127.1:0-4054 GCA_029213105.1 Planctomycetota bacterium | reverse complement strand
CTGGCACTTCGTGCACTACGGCAGCTTCGCCACGGGCGGCGCCGGCCTGGTCATGACCGAGATGACCTGCGTCTCCGCCGAGGGGCGCATCACCCACGGCTGCGCCGGGCTCTACAACGACGAGCAGGAAGCCGGCTGGAGCCGGATCGTCGGCTGGATGAAGCAGAACGGCGCGGGCGCCGTGGGGCTGCAGCTCGGCCACGCCGGCCGCAAGGGTTCCTGCACGCTGCCCTGGGAAGGCGACCGCCCCCTCAAGGACGACCGCGCCTGGCAGACCCTCGCGCCGTCGGCCGTGCCCTTCCGCGCCGGAGAGACCGCCCCGCGGGCCATGACGCGCGACGACATGGACCGCGTGCGCGACGAGCACGTCGCGTCCGTCGAGCGTGCGCTGCGTGTGGGCTTCGACGTGATCGAATTGCATCTGGCCCACGGCTACCTGCTCTCGAGCTTCATCTCGCCGCTGGCCAACCAGCGCGAGGACGATTACGGCGGCAGCCTCGAGAACCGCATGCGCTATCCCCTGGAGGTGCTGCGCGCCGTGCGGGCCGCCATGCCCGCCGGCATGCCTTGCTTCGCGCGCATCTCGGCCAGTGATTGGCTCGACGACGAGGGCGGCCTCACCGCGAAGGACGCCGTCGAGGTCAGCCGCATGCTGCACGCAGAGGGTGCCGATGTCATCGACGTCTCCAGCGCCTACGTCACGCCCGAGAGCGAGCCCGTCTACGGGCGTATGTACCAGGTGCCCTTCGCCGACCGCATCCGCCACGCGACGGGCATTCCCGTCATGGCCGTGGGTGGCATCCAGGGCATGGACCACGCCAACACGATCGTCGGGGCCGGCCGCGCGGACCTCTGCGCCATCGCACGCGCCCACCTGCTCAACCCCCACCTCACCCTGGAGGGCATCGCACGCTACCGCGACGGCACCCAGCCGTTCCCGCAGCAGTACGGCCCCGCCCGTCCGCCGCCGCGCGAAGCGTGACCGCTCCGTGTGAGCTGCCCCCACCAGGCGCTAGGATGTCGCCATGAAGCCCGTCGACGAGCACCCGGAACTGCGCAGCATGGTGCGCGTGCTGCGCATCATCGTGGGGTTCATGTGCGTCGGCATCGGCGCGTTCCTGGGGTACCTGGTCTTCGTCCACGAGTGGCCCCTGGAGCCTGGCGACGAGCTGCTTGCATGGGTCAGCATCGCGTTGGTCGGTTCCATGATTCCCGTCTGGGTGATCCTGCGCTTCACGCTGGTCCGCAAGGCGCGCGACGCCTACGACGACGATGACGTCAGCGCATTCCGACAGCGCTACCAGAGCGCGACGATCGTGCTCGCCGCGCTGATCGAGGGCCCCGGCCTCTTCGCGGCCATCGCCTACATGCTCACGGAGTCGCCGGTGGCGCTCGGCGTGGCCTGCGGCTGCCTCTTCGCCCTGCTGACGATGATTCCCAGCGAGGACCGCGTGAACGTGCTGCTCGAGGATGCACCGTAGGAGGCGGTGCCGTCGCGGGACGGCTCCCGTCGGCCCGGGCGTCCAAGCGAAGCGAAACGCCCGCCTCCGTAACGGGTATCGTGGCTTATCCCCCGCCCGGAGCCTTCCCGACATGCCTCGACGTCTCCTTGCCGCTGGCGCCCTCCTTGCTGCGCTGCTCCTCACGACCGGCTTCGCTCTGGGCGAGGACCGCGACGAACTGCTCCAGCGCCCGAAGCCGCTCAAGCCCGCCGCCTACGGCGTGGGTGCGCAGATCCCGGATCTGGCGTTCACCGACATGGAAGGCAAGACGGGGCGCCTCAGTGACTTCAAGGACGCCAAGGCCCTCGTGCTGGCCTACACCAACGCCAGCTGCCCGCTCTGCAAGCGCTACGGCCCCAAGCTCGCACGCCTGGCCAAGGCGTGGGAGGCCAAGGGCGTGACGTTCCTCTTCGTGAATCCGACGCCCGGCGAGGACCCGGATGTCGTGCGTGCGGCCCGCAAGGCCTTCGGCATGACGAGCCGCTACGTCATCGACGAGGGGCAGCACTTCTCTCGCGCCCTGCGTGCGCGCACGACCGGCGAGACCTTCGTGCTGGATCCGTCCCGCACGCTGATCTACCGCGGCGCCATCGACGACCAGTACGGCGTGGGCTACGCGCTCGAAGAGCCCTCGCGTGCCTACCTCGAGCCCGCGCTCGAGGCCGTACTCGCCGGCACGCGACCGGAGTACGCCGCCACCACGGCCCCGGGCTGCACGCTGCAGATCAAGGCCGGCAAGCCCAAGGCCACGGACGTCACCTGGCACAAGCACGTCCAGCGCATCGTGCAGGACCGCTGCCAGAGCTGCCACCGCGAGGGTGAGAACGGGCCGTTCCCGCTCATGACCCATGCCGAGGTGAAGACCCAGGCCGCGATGATCCGCTACGTCGTCGAGAACAAGCTCATGCCGCCGTGGTTCGCCAGTGGCGAGAGCCTGCCGATGCACAACGACCACAGCCTGACGGCCCGCGAGCGCAGCCAGGTCCTCGCGTGGGTCGAGGCCGACTGCCCCAAGGGCGATCCGGCCGACGCCCCGCGCCCCCGGACCTTCACCAAGGGCTGGAAGATCGGCACGCCCGATGTGGTGCTGCAGATTCCGCGTCCCGTGAAGGTCCCGGCCGAGGGCACGGTCCGCTACCAGTGGCAGACCATCCCCACCGACTTCCCGGAAGACCGCTGGGTCGAGGCGTTCGAGATCCGCCCGACCGCACCTCAGGTCGTACATCATGTGCTCGTGTTCGCGCGCTACCCGCGCAACCACCCGCGCCGCCGCGAGCAGCCCCAGAACCACCAGGGCCTGAACGGCTACTTCGTGGCCTCGGTACCCGGGCAGACGGCGTTTCGCTTCCCGACCGGCACGGCGCGCTTCCTGCCCAAGGGCACCAGCCTGCGCTTCCAGATCCACTACACGACCAACGGCGTCGCCGTGACCGACCAGACGAAGCTCGGTTTGATCTTCGCCAAGGGCAAGCCCGAGCGGGAGATGCGCACGGCGGGGCTGGCCAATCTCGGCATCGTCATCCCGGCCGGGGAGGCCCGCCACAAGGAGGGCACCAGCCGCATCCTGCCGGTGGCCGCGCGCCTCTACGGGTTCACGCCCCACATGCACGTGCGCGGCACGGCCTTCCGCTACGAGGCGCTGCTCCCCGACGGCACCCGCAAGCTCCTGCTCGACGTACCGCGCTACGACTTCAACTGGCAGCTCTACTACCGCCTGGCTGAGCCCCTCGACATCCCGGCGGGCACCCGCCTCATCGCGACCGCCTGGTTCGACAACAGCGACAAGAACCCGGCCAACCCGGACCCGACCAAGATCGTCCGCTGGGGCAACCAGACCTGGGAAGAGATGATGATCGGCTACGTGGACTGGCACCCGGTCGACAAGAGCAAGTAGCTCTGCGCGCGGCGCATCGGCAGGTACGCTCGCGGGGTGGAGATACGCGCCTACGCCCTCGCCCTGCTCGAAGCCGACACGCTCGAGGGCAAGCTGCGGCCGCCGCCCGCGGAACTGACCGATGAGCACCCCGGCGCCCCGCTGCGCATCCAGGGGCCGATCCGGCCGTCGAACCTGCGCCACGATCCGGTGCGCAAGGTCAAGGTGCCGCCGCTCTCCGGCATGATCGACCCCCACCAGCGCGCACGCATACTCCACAGCCTCGCCAACCACGAGCTGCAGGCCGCCGAGCTCTTCGCCTGGGCCCTGCTGCTCTTCCCCGACATGCCCACCTCGTTCCGCATGGGCTGCGTGGGCATCCTCCAGGAGGAGCAGGAGCACTGCCGCCTCTACCTCGATCGGCTCACGAGCCTCGGTCACGCGTTCGGCGACTTCGGCGTCACCGCGCACTTCTGGCGCAAATGCGAGAAGGTGGCGACCCCCCTCGAGTTCATCTGCGTCATGGGGCTGACCTTCGAGAACGCCAACCTCGACTTCGCCCTGGAGCACGCCGAGGCCGCCCGGGCGGTCGGCGACGAGGAGACGGCCCGCGTGCTGGAGACCGTCCACGAGGACGAGACCCGCCATGTGGCCTTTGCCTGGCGCTGGTTCCAGAAGC
>JARGNS010000126.1 GCA_029213105.1 Planctomycetota bacterium | reverse complement strand
ATCCTCGGAGCGCCTTGCGGATGAGCTCGGAGGTGTCGAGCTCGTCGCCGGCGTCGGCGGCGTGCTTGGCCACGCGCTTGGCCGCCTCCGCCGGATCGAGACCGAGGGACTCCAGGGCGCGGACGGCATCCTGCCGCGGGCCGCTCTCGGCCCCACCCCCCGCAAGCTCCAGCGGGTCGATGGCCCCCACCGCATCGCGCAGCTCCACGATGATGCGCTCGGCCGTCTTCTTGCCGACGCCCTTCACCCGCGTCAGCGCCTTCACGTCGCCCTGCCCCACCGCATTGCGGAACTCGTCCGGGCGGAAGCCCGAAAGCAGGCTCAACGCCATGACCGGCCCCACCCCGTTCACCCGCAGCAGGGACTGGAAGACGGATCGCTCCGCCTCCCGCGCAAAGCCGTAGAGACGCCACTCGTCCTCCCGCACGGCCAGGTGCAGGCAGAGGATGACCTCCGAGCCCGGCGGCGGAAGCCCCTCGGAGGTGGAGAGCGGGACGTGGACGCGGTAGGCCAGCCCCGCCGCCTCCACGACGGCAACGGCCGGCTCGCGGCGCAGCAAGGTCCCTCGGATCGACTCATACATGCCCCCAGTATCGCCCTGCAGGCCGACGGCCTCCCGGGATCGGGTCCACGATCCAGAACGAGAACGGGTACAAGGGGGCCATGAAGGACCGCACGCGCATTCGTTCCCTCGCCGACCACGTTGGCGAGACCGTTCTCCTCTGCGGCTGGGTTCGCCGCCGCCGCTCCTCCGGCTCCAAGCTGCACTTCCTGCAGCTGGATGACGGCACCGGCTCCACCCAGGTCGTCGTCAAGAAGGGCAACGTGCCCGAAGAGCAGCTCGCGGCCGCCGGCCACGTGCCCTTCGAGAGCACCGTCATCGTCCGTGGCGAGGTCAAGGAAGACGCCCGCCAGGCCGGGGGCGTCGAGCTCGCGGCCCAGGACTTCCAGGTGCTGAACGCCGCCGTGGCGGAGTTCCCCATCGGCAAGAAGGAGCACGGCGTCGGCTTCCTGATGGACAACCGACACATCTGGCTGCGCAGCCGTCGACCGCAGGCCACGCTGCGCATCCGTGCCGAGATCATCCGCGCCTGCCGAGACCACCTGGACGGCCGGGGCTTCACCTGTGTCGACGCGCCGATCTTCAACAGCGCCGCGGCCGAGGGCACCGCGACGCTCGTCCCCGTCGAGTACTTCGGCGAGACGGTCTACCTCTCGCAGACCGGCCAGCTCCACATGGAAGCCGCCGCCCAGGCCCTGGGTGACGTCTACTGCTTCGGCCCCACGTTCCGCGCGGAGAAGTCCAAGACCCGCCGGCACCTGACCGAGTTCTGGATGCTCGAGCCCGAGATGGCCTTCGCCGACCTCGAGGAGTCCATGGACGTGATGGAGTCGCTGATCGCGCACGTGATCGAGCGCGTCCTCACGAACTGCCGACCCGAGCTCGACGCCCTCGAGCGCGACGTCTCCAAGCTCGAGTCGTGCATTCCGCCGTTCCCGCGCCTCAGCTACACGGACGCACTCAAGCAGCTCGAGGGCACGGACGCCGAGATCCCGTGGGGCGAGGACTTCGGTGCTCCCCAGGAGGACCTGGTCACCACGGCCTTCGACCGTCCGATCCTCGTCCACCGCTTCCCCACCAAGATCAAGGCGTTCTACATGCGCCCCGACCCGGCGCAGCCGGAGGTGGTGCTCGGCTGCGACATGATCGCGCCCGAGGGCTACGGCGAGATCATCGGGGGCGGCGAGCGCTCCAGCGACCTCGCCTACCTCGAGGCCAAGATCGCCGAGCACGGCCTCCCCAAGGAGGCCTACGAGTGGTACCTGGACCTCCGCCGCTACGGCGCCAACCCGTCCGCGGGCTTCGGGATGGGGCTGGAGCGCGTCGTGTCGTGGATCTGCGACCTGGGGCACATCCGCGAGGCGGCTCCCTACGCCCGGACCATGGCCCGAACGTATCCCTAGCAGGGCCTGACGCCCTCCGCAGCAGCCCGAACCCCGGGGCTACGGCTGCGTTCCCTCCGCAGGTATGGTCTCCGACATGGCCCAACGTGACGCACAGCCCCTCTCCGGCGCCGCCGCGCGCATCCACGCCCTCGAGGAAGCCGTAGGCGCGACCGTCCTCGGCCAGGGCCGGGTCATCCGCGAGTCCATCGCCTGCCTCCTCGCCGGCGGTCATGGCCTGCTCGAGGGCCAGCCGGGCGTCGCCAAGACGCTGCTGGTCAAGAGCATCGCGGCAGCGGCCGGCATCCGCTTCAGCCGCATCCAGTTCACCCCGGACCTCCTTCCCGCCGACATCACGGGCACCGAGGTGATCGTGGACGGCCCGGAGGGACGCCGCTTCGAGTTTCGCCAGGGGCCGCTCTTCGGTCACATCGTGCTGGCCGACGAGATCAATCGCGCCACGCCGCGGACCCAGTCCGCCCTGATCGAGGCGATGGCAGAGCAGACCGTCTCGAGTGGCAACGAGCGCCATGAGCTGCCGTCGCCCTTCTCGGTGCTCGCCACCCAGAACCCCGTGGAGATGGAAGGCACCTTCCCGCTCCCCGAGGCGCAGCTCGACCGCTTCCTGCTGAAGATCCATGTACCGCAGCCGGGGGAAGACGCCCTGGTGAAGGTCTTCGCGCGCACAAACCAGGCTTCCTCGCCCCTGCCGTCCGGGGTGCTGACCCTCGAGGAACTGCAGGCCGTGATCGACGAGGTGCTCACGGTGGAGATCCCGGAGCCCCTGCTGCGTCAGACCGCACGGGTGATCCGCGCGACGGACCCGACGGGCGCCAACGGGACGGACTCGGCCCGCCGCAACCTGCGCTTGGGCTCCAGCCCCCGCGGAGGCGAGGCCATCTGCCGCGTCGCACGCGTCGCCGCCCTGCGCGACGGACGCCACTACGCGACGCCGGCGGACCTGGCCTGGGCTCTCACGCCCGCGCTGCGCCATCGCCTGCTGCCGTCGTTCGAGGCCGAGGCCCGCGGCCTCACCGGCGATGCGCTGGTCGCCGATGTGCTGCACGACCTGCCGGACCTGCCGTCCGAGGTCCAGCACGTCCTCGAGTCCATCGACCGCTAACCCCGGGGCGACCTCCCCTCCCACCCACCGCTGCACTCTCGCCTAGGATGAGCAGCGGTGGTGGACGGCGAGGATCAGGACCGCATGGCTCGGCGCACGGCGCTCGAGGAACGCCTGCGCGTCAAGCGACGTCGCGAGCGCAAGATCCTCGTCGGCTGCGTACTCGCCCTGCTGCTCGTCATCGCCGTCAAATGGGCCTTCGAGGCCGGCAGGCGAAGCAGCCCGCGCCGCCGGCCGGCAGCCCCCCAGGAGGCCGACACACCGGCACGCAGCCGGGTCCGGATCCACGGCGGTCGCGCGGCGCGCGCCCGCAAGGTGGCCGAGGAGCACCCGGACTTCGTGCTCGAGGGCGAGCAGCTCGTCTGGACCGATGGTGCGGCGCGGCGCTACGAGGTGGCCGAGGTGCAGTCGCGCGGCCTGCTCGTGCTGCGCACGGAGGCCGGCCCCCTCAAGGTGGCCCCCTCGGCATGGCGCGAGAAGAACGCCGGACCGCCCGCCGTCCTCACGACGCTGCTCGCGCACGCCCGCCGCGAGGAGATCTCGCTCGTGGGCGCCGTCTTCCACGACGACGACTTCGAGCCGCCGCACATCCGCATCACGCCCTACCGCATCGTGGCGGGCGGCACCCTGCGTGCTACCACCACGGCCCCGACGAAGGGCAGGGCGCGGCTCCTGAAGGACAAGCGCCGGCTGGAGGCGGCCACCCAGGCCTACATCCAGGCCTTGCAGCGGGCGCCCCTCGATGAGGGCACGCGCACGGCGACGGCGGACGTCATCGGCGCCATCACGCGGGGCAGCGGCAACTTCTTCTCCTCCCTGGCCCCGCACGTGACGCGGCGCCTGATCCGTCATGGCTGGCTGCGCCAGGTGGGTGCGCCGGAGGCCGAGACGCTAGCCCTCGAGCAGGCGGTCCGTGCGGCCGCACGCCCCATCGCGATGGAGCGCATGGAGGGACCGGGCGGGTCCTTCACGCGCTATCGCGACATGTTCGGCCGCAAACTCGAGGTCTTCGAGACGGCCGAGGGCACCTGGTACACATGCCCGCAACCCCGCCCCCAGTGGCTCGGATTCATGCCCCCCCGCACCGTGGAGGTCCAGCTGCCGCCGGGGGGCGATCCCTTCGGGGAGGTCGTCGAGCCCATCGCCGCCCGCCTGCGGCAGTTCGACGGCCACTGGAAGAAGGGCGGCGTGCTCGAGATCGACGCGGCGGCCTGGCAGCGGACCATGCAGCCGCGAGGCGGCCGCCACAGCCACCTGCCGGCGAACCTCTTCCCCCCCCATGCGCTCCTCATGAGTGGGTTCGGCGACGCGCTGCTCCTCGTGACGGCACACGGCACGGTGCGCCCCGGGCGCGATCCGAGTCCTGCCGAGCGCAAGCGCTTCTTCGACGAGGCCGCCACCGCCCTGCCCGACGTGGCCCACATGGATCTGATCGGCGAGATCCTCTACACCTACGCCTGGGACACGGCCGAGTACGACCGGCCCCTGCTGATCGGCACGGAGGCGTTCAACGGCGACATCCACCAGACCGCCGACCAGACCCTCGAGACGTGCTGCGGCGGGATCTACCGTGGGGACTGCGACGACCTCGCTTGCTTCTATCACGCGCTCACGACCCACCAGGGGCGCAACGCGCACGTCCTGTCGCTGCCCCACCACCTGGCCAACGCCTACGCCGAGCAGCGCGAGGATGGCAGCTGGCAGGTGGCCGTCCTGCACACGGGCCCGCCCCTGCTCATCCGCGGACGCACGCTGGAGGCGGCGATTCGCAAGACCTACGAGTCCTTCAACTCGCAGGAGTCGATCAACCTGGGCGGGCTGCCCCTCTCGCTGCGCTTCGGCGGCGACGCCGTCCGGCAGCGCTACATGCTGCCGTTCGAGATCTTCGGCGACGCCCGCTACGCCCGGGACCTGATCGAGGTCCAGGCGGCGTACCGCTTCCACACCTACCGCACGGGCATCGAGACCATGGAGGCGATCCTCGCGCGGCGCGAGGCCCCCACGGTCGCCGATCATCGCGAGACGGCCCACCTGCTGACCTGGGCCAACCGGGACGCCGATGCCACGCCGCACTTCGAGAAGGGCCTCGCGGCCTCGACGGCCGATGCGGGGCGCGTGGAGGCGGCCCTCGACCTGCTCGGCAACCTCGTGACAACCAAGCAGCCCAAGCGGGCACGTGCCTTGGCGGGGAACCTCGCGGAGATCTGGATCCCGGCCTTCGAGCGCTCGGCGGGCCAGCGCCTGCTGCAGCCGTGGATCGGGCTTGCCTCCGCCTTGCTCGCCGACCCCGCGCACCACCTCTTGGCGATGAGGATCCTCGCTTCGTCGGCGGAGCAGCGTGTGGGGGTCTCCCTGTCCGCGATCGAGGAGGTCGCGGGGCGCAAGGGCTTCGACCCGCGCCGGCTGCACTACAACGGCCTCCCGCGCCACACGACGAACGTGAACCGGTACGTGAACCTCGCCGTCCGCGCCATGTCCGAGACACGCACGGCCACCGACGGGGCGACCCTCGAGTTCCGCCAGAAGGTGGATGCCGTCCTGCAGCGCTGGTTCCGCACCATCGCGTTCCGGACCCTGCACGCCAACGCGTCGGTGCTGGGCCTGTACGGCAGTGTGGCCAGCTACTACGAGGGCCATGTGGGCCCCGCCAACCTGGAGGCGATGGTCTCCAAGGCTGGCCCGCCGACGTCCCGCGACCTGTTGGCGGCCCGACGCCCCCCGCCCATCACGGCGACACCGGCTCCCCAGTGCCTGCGGATGATCCGCCTGGCCGCCGGGTATCACCGCGCCCGCTGGTGGCGCGGCTTCGGCGCGGCGCCCGACGCGTTTGATGCCAAGGCCACGAAGGCGGCCATCTACGCCGAGCTTGCGGCCCGCGACACGGCCACGCGCCGTGGGCTGGGCCACCACAGCGACCCCAACGAGTTCGTGCTCGCCCAGCTCGCCTTGGCGGCCCTCGCGGGCGACGCGAAGGCTGCGCGCCCCCTGTTCGCGCAGGCAGCCTCGCGACGCGACTTCCGGCTCGACAACGCGCTCATCGACCTGCTGACGATCGCGGCGGCGCGCCACGCGCCGGACGCCTGGATGCCCCTGGTGGAAGCCTGGGCGGACGAGGTCGGCCGCACGCCGGATCACTTCAAGCTGGCCTGGGCTGCCATGCGCAGCGATCACCCGGCGCACGCGCAGGCCGCGGGCCGCATGGCGGTTGCGCGGCACCCCCAGCGCGAAGACTTCGCACGGGAGCTCGAGCATCTGGCGCAGGTCGCCGCGCAGAAGGCGGCCGCCGCAGGGAAGTAGGCCGGGCGGACGTACCGGCGGCCCGGACGGAGCCGAGGCCCCCACGCGGCGACGGGCCCGCCGCATCGACCTCGCGACGTACCCAAGCAGGAGCGCATCCGCCGGGATGCCGACCGGGTCACGCCAGGCACCACGCGGGGCAAGGGCCCACCGCGTCCCCACGCCCATGCCATGCCCGGAACGCATCCCGCAAGCTGCCGACCCGCTCCGGGATCCGCACGGCAGAGCGCAAAAACGCGAAGAGCCGCGGCATGCGCCGCGGCTCTTGCGATGGGCCTCCCGGAGGAAGCCGACCCCTACCCCACCGGGTGGGACGAGGGTCTCACGAAGTCGTGTCGACTACTGGGTACCCGGACCGGCGACGAAGCGCACACCCGGGATGGTGACGACACCGTAGAAGTTCCGAGCACCCGACGTGATGTCGAGGACGGTGATCTGCGAGGCGCCTCGGGCGCACACATACAGGTCCTTCGTGGGAACCATGCTGAGGTCGGGCCCGCTGGTCAGCAGGGTGTCCTGCTCCGTGCCGTTGTACCAGCAGCTCGGTGCACCGGCGTGGAAGCAGCCGCCAGAGCCCTGGGGGGCGATGCACGGGTTGTTCCAGGAAGCGCGGTGCGCCACCTTCGTCGGGTTCGAGCCCACGTTCGTGAACTGGTTCAGAATGCGCGGGAGGTTGGCCGCACCCGTCTCGAGACCGAGGGTCGAGATGCGGTTGGCCTCCGAGCCGGACTCCGCGACCGTGAAGAACACGGGCGTGCCGCTGAGGAAGTTCTCGTCCAAGCCATCGGGGCCGTCGAACGAGCTCAGATCACCCACGATCGAGTCGGGGCGCGCGTTGGTCTGCGAACCGGTCACACAGCCGGGGCCGGCCACGTAGTAGGCGACCTTGCCGTTGCCGGGCGTACCACCCTGGCTGATGGCCGCGAACATGATCGGGTTCAGGCCGAAGCAGGGCGTGAACGCGATGTCGTTCGGCGCCGAGCTCGGTCCGAGCGCGAACTGACGCACGGGCGCCTCGTCCGACAGCGTGATCGTGTTGACCGTGCCGTCCGAGAAGTCGGCGTACATGATCACCGGGACCGCCGGGCCACCGTTCTGACCATCACGGTTGAAGCCGCTGACGCCCCCACCCCATGTGGTGATGGAGATGGCGCGCGGGGTGTTGCCCGTGGGCTGCACCTTCGTGATGTAGAGCGGACCGTTCAGGAACTGCGTGCCGGGCGTGAGCCCACCGACGTTGAACGCGGTGAACGTGTTCGCACCGGAGTTGGTGGCAAGCAGCACGTCATTCGAACCGCTACCGACCTGGACGGCGAGGCCACCAGGCGAGGGCGAGTCGATGAGCGCGACCGGGATGCCGTTGCGCGAGTTCAGGATGGCGATCTGACCGCTGTTGGCGGACTGGACGTAGATCCAGCTGTGGCAGGTAGCCGCGTTCGTACGCCCATCGAAGTTGATCTCGAAGGGGTCGAAGTTCTGGATGTTCTGCGAGGTGGCGATCGTGTCCGTGTACTGCGGGATCACGTTGGCGGGGACGCCGAACGGGAACTGCGTACCGTTGAACTGATCCGCACGCCCCTGCTGGTTGACGGTGTCAATGGCACCGACACGGTCGGGAGCCGACCACCAGACCGCGTAC
This sequence comes from Planctomycetota bacterium, assembly GCA_029213105.1. Taxonomy (GTDB): domain Bacteria; phylum Planctomycetota; class PLA2; order PLA2; family JAEUHO01; genus JAHEIK01. Next base: position 743 of record JARGNS010000126.1, on the reverse strand, counting down.
TCGGGGAACGGGTTCTGGGGCAGGTCCGGCGGGGCGATCGTCTGGAACTGGAAGACGAAGTCCAGCTCCATGGCGTTGCCCGCGAGGTCCTGGACCGGAGCCAGGTTGTCGGGGTCCGGCATGCCGTCCCCGTCGTTGTCGGGGTTGTTGGCCGCGTTGTCGGCGTTGTTGTAGAGGCCGTTGACCGTGACCTGGATCTGCGTGCCGAAGGGGTAGCCGCCGACCGCGGGGTCGACGCGCCACACGGCCTCGTGGCCGTTGGAAGGCAGCGTATCGGTATCTTCCTCGCTCTTCAGCTTGGGGTAGGTCGGCGAGGGCGCCAGGGCGGGCGGCGCGCCGCCACCCGGCACGAACGCACCGGCGTCCACGACGGAGATGTTGTTGCCGTTGATCGAGGTGCTCGTCACACCCTCGGTGAAGCGGACGATGATGTCCGGCGAGGTGTTGCCGAAGATGTTCGTCGTCACGCTCGCGATGTTGTCTTCCGGCACGCCAGGGGGCGACGCGGGCGGCGCAACACCGGCACCGACGTTCTGCTCACCGTTGACCGGGCTGGTCGTGATGATGCGCGGCGCGATGGCATCCGCCGTCCCCACCGTGAAGGTGTGGAAGACCGGGCCGTCACGCAGCGAGACGCCTTCGGTGTTCTTGATGTTGCTGAAGAGGCCGACCGTGTACTGACCGTCGGGCATCGCCGTGGTGAACACGCCCGGGCCCGCAACCGACGCGAACGGCGGCAGCGG
>JARGNS010000125.1 GCA_029213105.1 Planctomycetota bacterium | reverse complement strand
GTGTTCTGGGACGACAATCGCATCACGATCGACGGCACGACGGACCTCAGCTTCACGGAGGACGTCGGCGCGCGGTTCGAGAGTTACGGTTGGCACGTGCTGCGTGTCGATGTGTCGGAGGGCGTGGACGCCTACGTGGCCGCGACCGATGCGGCCCGGGCCGAGACGGCGCGGCCCACGCTGGTGTGCTGTCGTACGCACATCGGGGAGGGGAGTCCCAACAAGCAGGACACCTCCGCCGCGCACGGCGCGCCCTTTGGTGACGAGGAGATCCGCCTCACCAAGGCGGCCCTGGGCTGGCCGGAGGACGCATCGTTCGAGGTGCCCGAGGATGTGGCGGCCCACATGCGCACCGCGGGGCGCCGCGGGCAGGCCGCGCATCAGGCCTGGAGCGAAGCCCTCGAGGCCTGCCGCGCTGCGGACGGCGAGCGTGCGGCCCAGTTCGAGCGCGCCCTCGCGGGGGAGCTGCCCGCCGACTGGGAGGCCGCGCTGCCCAGCTTCGAGGCCGGGGCCTCGATCGCGACCCGCAAGGCCTCCGGGGCCACCCTCGCGGCGCTCGGTGCCGTGATTCCGGAGTTGGTTGGCGGCTCCTGCGACCTGGCCGGATCCAACAACACCACCATCCCCGGCGCCGCGGATGTCACCCGCGACGACTTCGCCGGACGGACGCTGCACTTCGGCGTGCGCGAGCACGCCATGGGCGCGATCCTCAATGGCATGGCCCTGCACGGGGGCTTCCGGCCGTACGGCGGCACCTTCCTCGTGTTCAGCGACTACATGCGCGGCAGCATCCGTCTCGCGGCACTCATGAACCTGCCGGTTGTCTACGTCCTCACGCACGACTCGATCGGCGTCGGTGAGGACGGCCCTACGCACCAGCCCATCGAGCATGTCGCCAGCCTGCGGGCGATGCCGGGGCTCGCGGTCGTGCGTCCGGCCGACGCGGCGGAGACGGCCGAGGCCTGGCGCATGGCGCTGACGCGCGCGGGCCCCACGGTTCTCTGCCTGACCCGGCAGGGGTTGCCCGTCGTCGACCGCCACAAGTTCGCTTCGGTCGCGGGAACCCAGCGCGGCGCGTATGTCCTGCGGGAAGGTGCCGTGAATCCGGACGTCGTCCTCCTGGCCACGGGGTCGGAGGTCACGGCGTGCATGGGGGCCGCGGCGCTGCTGCAGAACGAGGGCGTCGCCGCGCGCGTCGTCTCGATGCCCTGCTGGGAGGCCTTCGACGAGCTCGAGGCCGAGGCGCGCGAGGCCGTGTTCAGCGGGTGCGACGTACGCGTCGGGGTCGAGGCCGGTTGCTCCCTGGGCTGGCACCGCTGGGTGGGGCCCACGGGGGCGCTCGTCACCCTCGATCGCTTTGGCGCCAGCGCCCCGGCCGATGTGCTCATGGAGAAGTTCGGCTTCACGGCGGAGCATGTGGCCGCCACGGCGCGGCAGGCGTTGGCCGAGGCCGAAGCGCGGGGCTGAGCCGTGTGGCCCGTCGAGGGCCGATCCAGTCGCCTGGTTCGTCCCCTGTCGAGGGCGACCCACCGGGTTGAGGCCCCCGGGCCCTGGAGCCCGGGATAAACGAAGGGTCGTCCCCGACCGATTTCCAGGGGACGAGGCGGCCGCACGAGGGCCGCCCGCTGGAGGCTCCCATGCGTCACCGTCCCCGCCTGCGTCGCGCCTGCCTGCCCGTAGGGGCCGGCCTGCTGTTCCTGGGCCTGTCGTTGGGTGGCCTGGGCACCGGCGGCTGCAGCAGCGTTCCGTACACGGAGCGCGCGCAGCTGCGGCTCTTGCCCGAGGCCCAGGAGGTCTCGATGGGCGTCCAGGCCTACCAGGAGATCCTGAAGGACAAGTCGATCGAGACCGGCAGCGAGCGGTCGGCCATGATCGAGCGCATCGGACGTCGCCTGGCCGCCGTCTCCGGCAAGGACTACGCCTGGGAGTTCAAGCTCGTCCAGGCCGACGACACGGTCAACGCCTTCTGCCTGCCCGGGGGGAAGATCGCCGTGTACACGGGCATCCTGCCGTACACGCAGAACGAAGATGGTCTCGCAGCCGTCATGGGCCACGAGATCGCCCATGCCATCGCGCGCCACGGCGCGGAGCGGGTCAGCCAGCAGGTGCTTACGGAGAGCGCCCTGACCATCGTCCAGGCGGGGCTCGGCCAGGTGAGCCCGGCCGCGCAGGGGCCGGTGATGGCCGCACTGGGCGTCGGCACGGAGGTCGGCATCATGCTTCCGTACAGCCGGCTGCACGAACATGAGGCCGACACGATCGGTCTGCGCCTGATGGTGCGCGCCGGCTACAACCCGCACGAGGCGGTGCGACTCTGGGAGCGCATGGCCACGATCCCGGGGGAGCGCCCGCCGCCGTGGATGTCGACCCACCCTGAGCCTCGCGAGCGCGCCCAGCGCATTGCCGGACAGATCCCCGCGGTGCTCGCCGAGGAGCGTCGGGCGGCACCGGCAGGCGGTAGGTAGTCCGTACGGCGTCGAGGGCCCGGCGGTAGAATCAGCGCGGTCCAATCGGCAGGACCCCAGGGAGCTCCGAGGCGCATGCGCATCCTGATTGGCGGCGAGGATGAGGTCGCCTTCCGTCTCGTCGAATCCCTCATGGCGGATCACGCCATCACGCTGGTCTGCCCCGAGACCGCCCAGCACGAGGACCGCGTCGCTCGCATGGACGCGGAACGCATCGTGGGCTCCATGACCTCGCCGCCGGTCCTGCGCCAGGCGAAGGTGGCCGATGTCGATCTGTTCATCGGCTGCTCGCCCGTGGATGAGCGCAACCTCGTGGCCTGCCTGAGCGCCAAGCGCCTCGGGGCGCACCGCACCATCTGCTTCCTGATGCGACCCGACCTGCAGATGCCCGAGGAGGACGCCGAGGGGCTGGCCGAGAGCCTGGGCGTCGACCAGATCGTGCGACCGGGTCAGCAGCTTGCCGAGGAGATCCTGCGCATCATCGCCGTGCCGGGTGCCCTCGATGTCCAGGTCTTCGCCGGAGGCCGCGTCCACCTGCTGCGGTACGCCGTGGAGCCCGAGGCGGCCATCATCCAGGGCAAGCTCAAGGACGTGGGCGTCCCCCCCGGGGTCGTGCTCGTCATGGGCAAGCGCGAGGACCAGGTCTTCGTGCCGACGGGGGACACCGAGTTCCAGCCGGGCGACAAGCTGACGGCCATGGGCAGCATGGTCGGGATCAACCGGCTGCTCGCCCGCACCCGGCGCGCGGCGCGCGGCGGCGCCCGCCGCCACGACGCCACGGTGGTGGGGGGCGGCACGGTAGGCCTGTCGGTGGCCCTCGGCCTCGAGGCCGCCGGCTGGTCCGTGCGGGTGATCGAGTCGGACCGCAAGCGCTGCGAGGAGATCGCGAAGGACCTCGAGGGGCTCGTCCTGCACGGGGATGGAGCCGATCTCGACCTGCTGCAGAACGAACGCATCGGCGAGCGTCCCGTGCTGGTCGCCGTCACGAGCAACGACGAGAAGAACCTGCTCGTCTCGCTCCTCGCCAAGAGCCTCGGCGTCAACCGCATCGTCACGCGCGCCGATCACCTGTCCAATGAGCGCCTCTTCGAACGCGTGGGGATCGACGTCGTGCTCTCGGCGCGTGGTGCGGCCGTGCGCTCCGTCCTGCGTTCGGTCGACGTGGCACGCACCGAGATGCTCGCCGAACTCGAGCACGGCGACGCGGAGATCCTGGAACTGGTCCTGCCGAGTGACCTGCCGCCTGTTCCGCTGATGCGGATGAAGAGCGGCCTGCTGGGCATCATCGGAGCCATCCTGCGCAAGGGGCAGGTGATCATTCCGCGTGGCACGGATCACGTCGAAGGCGGTGACCACCTCATCGTGTTCTGCATGCGCGAGGTCGAGGAGGACGTGCGCGAGTTCTTCCTGCATCGCATCAAGGACCTGGCCAACGAGCCGGAGTCGTAGTGCGTATCTCGCTGGTCCTCGGCCTGATCGGCCACCTGCTGCTGCTCTTCTCCCCGGCGGTCCTCGTGCCCCTCGGGCTCGCGTTCTTCCAGGGCGAGTACGCGAGCGCCGGCCACTACGCCGTTTCCCTTGCCGCCGCCGCGGGTACGGGCTGGTGGCTTGGCCGCCGGCTCCCCCGCGAGCCGCTCCTGCAGCGCGCCGAAGCGATGGCGATCGTCGCGGGTACGTGGCTTGTCGTGGGCGTGTTCTGTGCCATTCCGTACCTTTTTGCGGGGCTCTCGGTCGTCGACGCGCTCTTCGAGTCCATCTCGGGACTGACCACGACCGGCGCGACCGTGCTGCAGGACTTCGACGACGAGCGTTACAACGATGCGTTCTTCCTCTGGCGCGCCATGACCCAGTGGTTCGGCGGCCTCGGGGTCATCGCGCTGTTCGTGGTCATCCTGCCGCGACTGGGGATTGCGGGTCGGCAGCTGTTCTTCGCCGAGGCCTCGATCAGCACGTCGGAGGGCATCAGCCCGCAGATCCGTGGGGCGGCCCGCAAGCTCTGGGTGCTGTACATCGGCCTCACGGCGCTGCTGACCGTCCTGCTCATGTGGACCGACTTCGGCCTCTACGACGCGATCGTGCATGCCCTGACGACGATGTCGGCAGGAGGCTTCTCTCCGAATGGGGAGTCCATCGCGGGCTACGCCAACCCGCGGGCCGAGTGGGTGTTCGTCGTCTTCATGATCATCTCGGGAACGAGCTTCCCGCTGGTGTGGCGACTCGTATCCGGGCGCGTCTTCGAGTTCTTCCGAGACGGTGAGTTCCTGGTCTACCTGGGCATCATGGCCGTGGCCTCGCTGGTGCTCGCGGCGATGATCGGCGAGGACAGCCTTCCGGGGCTGGATGACCTGCGTGCCGCCGCCTTCCAGGTCACGAGCATCACGTCGTCGACGGGGTACGCCAGCGTCGATTACGAGGTGCACTGGGCCTGGGCCCCGAAGGCGATTCTCGTGGTGGTGCTGCTCGTGGGCGGCTGCGCGGGGTCGGCGTGTGGTGGCCCGAAGGTCATTCGCTGGATCCTGGCCTTCAAGTTCCTGCGCCGCGAGATGACCCAGGTCATGCACCCCACGGCGGTGATCCCGTTGCGCTACCGCGGGCGGCTCATCGCTGAGCCGATCGTGCGCGCGGTCCTGACCCTGGTCGTGCTCTACATGATCGGCTACCTCGTCGTCGGCTTGCTGCTCATGGTGGTGGAGCCGGATCTGGACCTCACGGCCGCGTTCTCCGCGAGCCTCGCCTGCTTCGGCAACGTCGGCCCCGCCTTCGGCAAGGCCGGCCCGATGGGCAACTACGCGTGGTTCTCGTCCCTGGGCAAGCTGCTTCTCACGCTCAGCATGTGGCTGGGGCGCCTCGAGGTCGTGACGGTCGTGGCGCTGCTGCAGCGCGACGTGTGGAAGCACACGCGCTGGCGGTATGAGGACCGTGCATGAGACCGTGGCGCTGGCCATGGGGCGGCCCCTACAATCAGGTGGCCCATCACGGGCGCCGGGAGTAGTCGATGTCGCACACGAGCCGTTCGCGTCCGACCGCTGGCTTGATGGTGTCCTTGAGCCTGCTCGTGACCTTCGCGCTGTTCGTTCCGAACGCGGAAGCCGGCCCGTGGCGTGACCTCACGGGTCGCATCGCTCCAGACCTGGTGTTCAAGGAGACGGCCCAGGGGCTCGAGCCCGGCACGCGCCTGGCGTCCTTCCGGAACAAGAAGGTCGTGCTGCTTGCGTTCTGGCTTCGCAACTGCCCGCACTGCAAGCGGGAGTTGCCGCGGGTCCAGCGCATGCATGATCTCTGGCATCGGTCGGGGCTGCAGGTCGTGTCGATCGTGCACAACCGATACCCCTTGGACCAGGTGTTGCCGATCATGAAGCAGCGCGGCTGGACCTTTCCGCTGGTGCGGGACGGGGACGGCAGCATGGCGGCCAAGTACGGCGGGGGACGCCGTCCCGGGTTCTACGTCATCGGCATCGATGGGCGCGTGAAGGCGAGCAACGGCCTGTCGGACCGCATCGTGAGGACGGAGCTCGCCCGCTGGCGCGTCCATGAACTCGAGCGGGAGGGCGCCATGCCGGCCGCGCTGAAGCGTGCCCGCGCCCATGTCTCCAGCGGCAACTACGGCGCCGCGCTGCGCGCCGCCGAGGCCGAGGGCAAGAAGGCCAGCGCCAGCGCGGCCGTCCGCGCGGGTGTGGCGCGGCTGAAGACGATCGCCGAGGCGAAGCTGCAGAACCGTGTGGACCGCGCCCAGGCCTGGTACGCGCAGGGCACGGCCGCGGGGCTCACCCGTGCCCGCGACGAGTACGACGCCATCTTCCTCACCTTCAAGGGCACCTCGCTCGAGAGCAAGGCCAAGGCCCTGCGGGAGCAGTTCGCGGCGAAGACGGCAGGCGGCTAGCCTCCCGGCCGTCGTCAGGGGGGGGGCGTGACCGGGACGCCCGTAGCCAAGGAGCCTGAGCCACCCGTACGCCGCCCTCCCGAGGTGGGTGGGCGTGGGTGACAAAGTGGTGACGCGCGCGGCGCGATCCGACGTGCGGGGCCCCGTCCCGTGTTCAACCCAAGTCCATTCCTGTTGGGCGGTTGGGGCGCGGGAGTGGTACCCTTCCGGCGCTTCGAGGGAGGATTTTCTATGGCCCGTCGCATGCCCTGGTTCGTCGTCTGCTTTGCTCTGGTCCTGCTGGCCGCTTGTGCGGGCCCGCGCGCGGGCGGCAGTTGCTGTGAGCCTGCCTGCAACGTCTGCGCGGATGCCTGCTCGGACGAGCCGGGACCGCAGCCGTGTGATCGCCCGCCGGAGGCCAAGGCCGGCGAGGCGTGGTGCCGCGTCTGGATTCCCCCGGTGAGCAAGCAGGTCACCGAGCGCGTCTGCGTCTGCCCCGAGACCTGCCGCACGGTCCGCCTGCCCGCCGAGTACGGCACGCGTCCGACCCTCGTCTGCGTCAGCCCGGCGAAGATGAAGGAGATCATCCGCCCGGCCGTCTACACGACGAAGAAGGAAGATGTCTGCGTCCGCGGCCCGCGCGATGCCTACCGCCGCGTCGAGTGCGAGAGCGTCCCCGAGGGGGCCACCCGCCAGGCGGAGTGCTGGGTCAAGGAGAAGTGCCCGCCGGTCTTCGAGACCCGCGAGCGCCGCGTCTGCGTCGAGCCGCCCCGCAAGACCCTCGAATACACGCCTGCGCGTTACGAGCAGCGTGAGGAGCGCTTCGTCACGAAGCCCGCCCGCTGCGCGAAGGAGACCATTCCGGCCCGCTACGAGGAGCGCACGCGCACCGTCTGCGTGAGCCCCGGTCGCTGGGAGTGGCGTCGCAACACCACGTGCGAAGTGCCCGTGGAGGGCCTGCCGGCCCTCGAGGTCGAGATGGTCGACAGCAACCCGGATGGGGGTGCTGAGGGCGTCTTCGAGCAGGGCAGCATCGTCCGCTACGACCTCACGGTCCGTTCCGATGTCGGGAGCGAGGCGTTCCCGACCATCAGCGTCGTCTTCACGCTGCCCGAGCACCTCGAGTTCATCTCGGGCGAGGGCATGGGCGTCGCCATCCAGGGCGCCGGCCAGGCCGCCTCCAGCAGCACGTTCAAGCTCAGCCTCGAGCAGGAGGTGCGCATGCACATCCTGGCGCGGGTGGTGAGCGTTCCGCCGACGACCTTCGTCCAGACGACCGCGTCCGTGCGGACGGCCGATGGCGAAGAGCTCGCCACCGAGACCGAGAGCACGAGCCTCGCCAAGAAGGGCGAGAAGTAGGCTTCGCGAGTCTCCCGGGCGCCTGCTTCGGCGGGCCTGCTTCGGCGGGCCTGCTTCGGCGGGCCTGCGCAGACGGGTTGGGGGCTCCGGTCCTCCTGCGTTTGCCTTCCGGGCCCTTCGGAGAGGCTGAGCCCCGCATGACGGCGTAGCGCCGTCGGGTCGCATGCGGTCGCCATGGGGGGGGGCACGGGCCCCGGCCAGGTGCGATCGCGGGCCCAGGGCGGCCCCACCTGCTGGAGGCGGGAGCACGGCGCGCCGGCGAGCGCGGGCACGGCGGGACAGGGGGGGGCGCCATCCCAGCCGATCCCGTCACGCTCGGCTCCGTGTCCGCGCCACGAGCCGTCGAAGTGGGCCGCCGTCCTGCCGCGGCTGGGACAACGTGCGGATGCTTGCGTGGGCAGGAAGGGGACCGGAGGCGGTCCCGATGTGTCCGGAGGGGCTCCATGGAGCGCCAGCCCCAGAGAATCGGCCGTTGCGACGATCCGGTCGATTCACCGGGCGTGTCCAACCGTCATCTCTTGTTCGTATCTGTCAGCGGGCTACCTTTGTCCATGCGCGTGGACACGCGACGAGAAAACCGAACAACCCCCCGGGTGGCTGACGCCACTTTGATTTCGTAACCGCCTGTCAATAAACACCTTGCGTCTGTTGGTTGCAGTCGGGGCCATTCGGCACCCCTCGTGCTTTCTGCGAGCCGGAAGCGTCTCCCTTCGGGGGGGCGGCGTCAGGGAAGACAGGACTCCCACCACCTACGGAGTGATCCATGTTCAAGCGGATCTTCATGCTGGCTCTCGTACTGATGCTCCCGGCCCTCATGGTCGGCGGCGCCAGTGAGCTCGTCCTTGCCAAGGACGACCCGAACACCACGGCCGACGACTGGCTCACGGATGGCACCATCCAGGGCTACAAGCCGGATGCACCTGCCTTCCAGGGCCTGCCGGATCGCAAGGATCTGAGCGCGCACTTCCTGGTGGTCGACGGGTTCGGCAACAACGGTCTTGGAGCCCAGGCGGGCGCCGGGCAGCTGAACTCGTTCAAGCTGACGTTTGCCCGTGCCGCGGTGAAGGCGCAGGTGGCCCTGTTCGATC
>JARGNS010000124.1:1463-8775 GCA_029213105.1 Planctomycetota bacterium | reverse complement strand
CGCGCGACGCCACGATCTCGCGAATGCGGGCCTCGAGCACGGGCGGCGCACGGCCGAGGTCCCACGGCACGGTGCCCGTCACGTAGGCGTTCTCCCAGTCCTTCGGACAGCGCAGGTGGTCTTGAGTCATCGGCTGCGAGGATAGCGGTACGGGGCCTGCAACATCAACGCACACAGACCCGTGATGTAGACGCGCCCGGCACTGTCCGAGTAGTTGCCCAGGGGGTCCCAAGAACCCCGGCAGGGCCCCTTGCCACGCTGCCCCGCGAGCAGGGCCTTCTTCAGTCCGCCGAACCAGCCCGACCAGGCACTCCCTCCGCGCTCGAACAACGCCTGCGTCGCGTAGGCCCATTGGTACGGATAGAGATTGCCGATCTGCACGCGAGTCGGCTTGCCGTTGACCTTCAGCTCCTTGAACTCGATCTTCCAGACGGGCTTCTCGCGGATGGCCCCGATCTGCTTGGCGAGGTGCGGCGCGCGCGCCAGCGCGCCGTACAGCGCGCGGACGGTCAGGGCTGCAGCCGTGTTGGCGCGCGTCGGCGTGTAGCCCTTGCGCTCCGCGCCGTCGTGGTACTCGCTGCGGCCCTTGGCCGCGACCACGCGGGCATCGAGGAACTTGAGCGTGGCCGCCATGGAACGCTTCGGCACCTCGATGCCCGCCCGGTGGCAAAGCCCCAAGGCGGACGCGGCGACCCCGGTGGTGGGGACGTCCCCGATCGCGAGGTAGTAGCTCCAGCCCCCGTCGTCACGCTGGAGCGCGAGGATCTTCTCGACGGCACGGGTGAGCCGTTCGCGATCCTCGGACGCCCCCAGCATCCAGTAGGCATCGGCCACGGCCTGGGTGCAGTACCCGTAGTTCCACAGCCCGTACGCGCCGCCGGGACTCCCGTCCACCGCGGCCCGGCACCAGCGCAAGGCCCGCCGCACGTTGTCGGCATACGGCCCCGAGACCGGCGTGCTGCCCGAGGCCAGCCACGCCATGCGCGCCACGGCGGTGGGTACGCCGTCGGACCCACACGGCACCCGCTCCCCCTGATGGCCCCCACCCGCGCCGTCACACGGGCGGACGTGTTCGTCGTGCCGCATGAAGCCGTCGGCGTCGAGCTTGCCGTCCTCATCCTGATGGCTTGCCAGCCAGTGCAAGGCGCGGCTCACGGCGGCCTCGCTCTTCGTCGTGCCGCCGCCCGCGGACAGCGCCTTGCGACGAGCCTGGCCCCAGCGCTGGGGCAAGCCGAACGTGCGCTCCGGTACGTCGGCCTCCACGATCTCGGCCACGTCGTCCGCGCGGATCTTGCGCAGCGCGTCCCCCACGCGCACGTGCAGCGTGCCCTTCGTGCGGGTCTCGACCGCACCGTGCAGCAACTCGCCATCCTTCATGCGGATCTCGTCCGCGCCGCCACTCGAGGCCAGCAGGCCCACCAGCCCCAGAGCCATCACGAGCGGCAGGCAGGCCAGCGGGGAGGGAGGAGCGCGCATCGTCACTTGGAACGCTTGCGCTCCTTGGGCGGGTGCGCCTCGATGCCGAGCGTCGTGGTGACCTTCTTCTGGTGCTTGGGAATCCAAACCGCGTCCTCCCACGACGCGCCGGCTCCGGCCACCACGTTCATGATCGAGGTCGGGTGCTCCGTGTCGTGGCCGCACCCGCAGAGATGGCCGTACTCATGGCTCAAGGTCAGGGCCATGGCACTCGCGAAGCCGTCCATCAGGCAGCGGATCTTGTCGGCGCGGAAGTTCGCGGCCCGGTCCGTGCCCCAGCGGTAGGTGCCGTCGACCAGCTTGCGATCGGCCACGGAGAGGACCGGATCCAACTTGCGGTCGATGTACATCGTGCGTTTCAGGAAGGTCGTGTACACGGCCACCCACGAGCCGAAGGCCTGCCCGCCTGCGGCCTCATGATCCCCGGCGCAGATCGCCAGCCAGATCGAACCGCGTGAGACATCCTCCGGAGGCTTCTCCGTCGTGAACGCCATGCCCCACGACAACCCCGGCGTCGGCGTGCCGTCCGGCTCCCGGCGGAACAAGCGGTTGGCGATGCGGATCGCGCGCCCCTGGATCTCCCGCCGCACCATCTCGTCGAGTTCGGCATCCCTGCCCCCGGTCGACAGCCCGATGGCGAGCAGGTCGGCGTCGATGCTGCGCTTGTCCGCGCTGCCCCATGTCAGGTAGCCCAGCTTGCCACGGTCGTTGCGGCGCGCGGTACGCGGCCGCCCGAACCCGATCGGAGGGCCGCAGCCCACGGTGGGCAGAAGCCCGTCAGGCCAGGCCTCGTACTGGCCCTTCTGCACGCGCCACCACGTGTAGCCATACGCGTGCACCGACCCATCGCGACCGAACGAGAGCTTGCCGAGCAGGCCCGGCTTGGGCTGGTCGGATTGGAAGGCCTCCACGACGCGCTTGAGCTTGGTGCTCTCCGCATCGGCGACGGCCGCCAGGATGCGCCGGGCCGCTTCGCCGGCCCGGGCGCTGATCGCTTCGACCGGCTTGTCGGCCCCATCGAGGGCATCGAGCAACGCCTCGCCACGGCGGCCCTGCATCTCGGGATCCCCGCCATCGAGGAAGGCACAGCCCTCGAGCGCATCGCCGGCGAGGGCCAGCAGGCTCGCGTCCCGTGCCCCGTCGGCAAACAGGAGCTGCGGTCGCCAGTCCGAGGCGGCCAGCGTCTTCACGAAGTGCTGCAGTGGCGCACCGGCCAGCGCCACGTAGATCCATTCCGCCTCGAACGCCCGCAGACTCGCCAGGCTGTCCGGTCCGTCGTCAGCCTCCCAGCTGCGCGCCCCCGCCAGGGCGATGCGGGCGCTGAGATTGCGTCCGAAGGTCGCCGCCATGGTCAGACCGCGACGCGTGGGGGCATGCAGCACGCCCACCCGTCGGGCGGCCAGCGGAGCCAGCATGCCGTCCGCCGCCACGATGGCCTGCCCCGTCGGCGTCGGGCCGAGATGCCAGAGGTAGCCCGGGGCCTCCAGTGGATTGGGGCTCCGGCCCGTCAGCGTGATCCACGCCACGGGCAACCGCCGCGCCGCCGTCCAGTAGGCCTCCTCCAGATCGCGGCTCGGCAGGGCCAACACCCCCACCGGCTTCTTGGCGCGCAGCGCCTTCAGGGCCTTCTTCAGGCCGGCGGGCGTGCCCTGATCGTCGAACGCCAGGACACGGACACCCCCCTCCAGGGGCCCCGTGCGCGTGGCCTTGCCGGCCAGGAACTCGGCGCTGAGGCGGGCTGCCTCGAGCCGGCCGCCGTCCGTGCCACAGCCGAGCACGGCCATCACGGCGGGCTTCGGCGGGGCGGCCCGCAGCGCGACGGGCGGGCCGAGCAGCAGGAGCAGCCCCACCAGCAGGAGGCGCCCCAGCAGGGCCTCGGGGCCCGCTCTCACGCCCAATTCGTCCGTCTTGATGATGCCCGCGCCCATGAAGGCAGGCTGCCCCCGCCCCCTGGCTGCGTCAAGCACTCACGTCCGGGGCCCCCTTTGGGTAGGATCCGGGGCTTACGGAGGTACCGCACTCCGTCTCCGGAGGACCGGAGGACGAAGTGCCAGGTGGAGGACCCATGTTCCGTACCCGTCTCACGTTCGCCGTCGCGGCCCTTGCGCTCGTCGGCTTCTCGCTGATCCCGTCGACCGCCACGGCTGCCGACGATGACAACGACTGCCATCGCCTCGACATGGAGGTGCGTTGCCATGTGACCCCGAGCAAGATCGTCCTCGTCGGCGATCCCTTCGAAGTCACGGCCACTGTCCGCAACACGGGCGATCTGGCCCTCTCCAACGTGACCCTCGCACTGCGTGGGCACGAGGGTGTGACGCAGGTGGGCAGCGATGCCCTCGCCGTCAAGATCGAGCGCCTCGAGCCCGGCGAAGAGCGCAGCCTCACGCGCAAGTTCGTCTCGGACGATCCGGGCGAGCGCCGCGTCAGTGCCTCGGCACGCGAAGAGCGTGGCTGGGCCGCCGCCGGCTGCTACTGCGGTGTCCTCATCAAGGGTCTCCCCGCCATCCAGCTCGAGATGATCGACGTCGACATCGATCGCAAGGCCAAGGGCATCTTCGAGGTGGGTGAGAGCTTCATCTACATCCTGACCGTCGAGAATGACGTCGGTACGGCCCTCACGCCGGACCTCAAGGTTGTCTGGAAGCTCCCCGAGTGCCTCAAGTTCGCCTCCGGCACCGGTGACCGCGGCGCCACGATCAGCGGCAGCGGCCAGTCGGCCGAGTCGTCGAGCTTCGTGCTGCGTCCCAACCAGAAGCAGAACTTCGAGCTCACCGTCACGGTCGTCAGCGTGCCCCCGCGCAACCTGACCCAGGCTCGCGCCTCGGTCATGACCTCGCAGCAGGGCATCGAGCTCGCCACCGAGACCGAGTCGACGACGCTCAAGGCCCGCGCCAAGTAGGCCTCGACTCCCCCCTCGGGATGTTGCCGGGCCCGTACTCGTCTTGGGCCCCGGCCCGTCCTCGTCTGGGGCGCCGGCGCCGGCTCGCTACACTTCGAAGCATGAGTGCCGACACGACCACGACCCAGGTACCCGCCCTTCTCAAGCAGGTTCGCGAGACCGTCGCGGCCAACGACCGCTGGCGCGGCCGTACGCTGAACCTGATCGCCTCGGAGAACGTCCTCTCCCCGGCGGCTCGCAGCGTGCTCGACTCCGACCTGCTGCATCGCTACGCCGAGGGTCATCCCGGCGGACGCTACTACGAGGGCACGCAGTACATCGACGTCATCGAGACCGAGGCCGCCGAGACGATGCGCCGCATCTTCGACGCTGGCTGGGCCGACGTCCGCCCGATCTCGGGCACCGTCGCCAACGAGGCGGTCTTCAGCCGGATCGTGCCCCAGGGGGCCCCGGCCATCGCCCACACGGTGGCGGGCGGCGGCCACATCAGCCATGCCCGCATCGGCAGCCTGGGCAAGCGAACCAAGAACATTTTCCCCTGGCCGACACTCGACGATGACTACACCATCGACGTTCCGGCCGCGCGCGACCTGATTGCCCGGGAGAAGCCGGCCGTCATCGTCCTCGGTCGCAGCTTGTTCCTCTTCCCCGAGCCGGTCGCGGACCTCCGCGAGGTCTGCTCCGAGGCCGGTACGCGCATCCTCTACGACGGCGCCCACGTGCTCGGCCTCATCGCAGCAGGTACGTTCCAGGACCCGCTGCGCGAAGGCGCCGACGCCCTCAACGGCTCGACCCACAAGACCTTCTTCGGCCCGCAGCGTGGCGTCATGCTCAGCCCCGGCACGGACGAGGCCTTCTGCAAGACGCTCGACAAGGGCGTGTTCCCCGGTTCGTCTTCCAACCACCACCTCTTCAGTCTGCCCGCCCTGCTCGTCAGTGCGCTCGAGGTCGAGGCGTTCGGCGCGGCGTACGCTCGCAAGACGATCGCCAATGCGCAGGCGCTCGGGGCCAGCCTCGCCAAGCGCGGCTTCCACGTCGCCATGGCCGACAAGGGCTTCACCCAGAGCCATCAGGTCGCCGTCGACGTCTCGCCCTACGGTGGTGGCAAGGAAGTCAGCGCCCGTCTCTGCGACCAGGACATCGTCTGCAACATGAACCTCCTGCCCGGCGAGCCGGGCAAGAACGCGTTCAACCCGAGCGGCGTGCGCCTCGGTGTCCAGGAGATGACGCGCTTCGGCATGGGCACGGACGAGATGGACCAGGTCGCCGACCTGATGCACGCGGCCGTCACCAACGCACGCAACATCCACGAGGAGGTCGGTGCCCTGCGCGATCGCTTCCCCGATGTGCAGTACGGCTTCCAGTCCGCCGATCTCGACTAGGGCGCACCCGCGACGACTTCGGCGCCCCCGGCAGGACCGGTCCGTGAGCTCTCGCTAGCGCACCATCCGACGGCAGAACACGAAGACGAACAGGGCCATCATCCACGCACCCAGGAACGCCTCCGTCGCCGCGATGTAGCGGGCCGCGCCGAGGGGAATGATGTCGCCGTACCCCAAGGTCGTGAACGTGACGGTGCTGAAGTAGGCGCACTCCATGAAGCGCCCGCCGATCGGCCCGTCGGGCCCTCGCAGATCGAGCGCCATGAAGGCCAGCGCATAGCCTAGGACGACTACGATCGACGTCATGATCGCGCGCCTCGGCCGTTCGCCGTAGCCGCACGAAAGCCACAGTGCGGACAACCAGAAGCGATCGAAGCCGTGCGATCGTTGACGCCGCATGTCCATCTCCCGCTCGTAGTAGAGGCCCGACGTCTCGTGCTCCCCCTGGTTCTTGTAGGTCTCCTTGAGGTTGCGGTAGACCGACTCCGCCTTCAGGGGATCGTGATCTCGCGGTCCGTCATACGCGCAGCGGGTGCCCAGGATCCCTCCGGCCGGCAGGAAGACATCCTTGAAGATGGCGCCGTAGGTCCGGCCGCCGCTCATGCTGCGCACCCGGCGCAGATCGACCTTCTCGAGGATGGCATCCTCCAAGACGATGTCGTCGAGTTCCGAGTCGTCGAATCCGACGCGCGAAAGCCGTACGTTGGTGAAGTCCGCTCCACGCAGATCGCTGTTGCGGAAGTTGCGCAGGCTCAAGGTCATGTCACTGAGGTCGGCTCCGACCAGGTGGACGCCGTCCATGCGAATGACGCCGCGCTCCTCTTGTTCCTTCAGGCACGCGAGGAGCGGCGCCCGGACCTTGCCGTCCTCCTTGAGATGCAGATAGCAGAGGGACTGCTCGGCGTGCGGGGTGAGGGGACAGTTCGGTGCGCGGCATGCGAGGCTCATGCGCGTCATGCTAGCGACGGCGCCTCGAGGCGCGCAACCAGGGCGGAACGTCCACCATGTCCCGATCCGTCAGCGCCCTCCGGCTGATACCATTCGAGGCACGTACGGAGGATTCGCCATGGGTCGCATCACACGCAGCTTCAGATTGATCGGACAGAGCTGGAAGGTCCTCCTGAAGGATCCCGAGCTGCTCGTGCTGCCGCTCCTATCGGGCATCTCGATCGCGCTCGTCTGCTTGTCGTTCATCATTCCGATGGGCTTCCTCGACGTCGAGACCATCGAGAATGCGGAGGAGCCCGTGCTCTACGGGGTGACGTTCCTCTTCTACGTGATCACGTACACGCTGAGCTTCTTCTTCCAGGCGGCGGTGGTCGCCGGCGCATCCCAGCGCATGGCTGGGGGCGACCCCACCATCGGCAGCGCCCTGGGCGCGGCCTCGAAGCGCTTCGGCGCGTTGCTCCTGTGGGGCGTGATTGCCGCAACCGTCGGCATGGTGCTGCGCGCCGTCCAAGAGCGCAGCGGGATCGTCGGGAAGATCGCCGCGGGCATCATCGGCGTCGCGTGGTCCCTGGCCACGTTCTTCATGGTTCCCGTGCTCGTCATG
>JARGNS010000124.1:0-1453 GCA_029213105.1 Planctomycetota bacterium | reverse complement strand
AAGCCCATCGGAGAGTCGTTCAAGCGCTCGTGGGCCATCTTCAAGCAGACCTGGGGCGAGACCGTGGTGGGCACCATGGGCATCGGCCTCCTCACCTTCGTGGGCATGCTCGCCCTCGCCGGCATCGCCTTCCTGCTCATCTCGATGGAACTCATCATGATCGCGGTCATCACGGGTGTGGTCGGGTTCCTCCTGCTGATGTTGATCAGCTCGGCACTCGGCGGTGTCTACACGGCCGCCATGTACCGCTACGCGACCGAGGGGCCGGAAGCCGCGACCGGTTTCGACCCGGACCTGCTGGCCAGCGCCTACAAGCCGAAGGACTGACGCGTTCGGGGGCACACGCGGCCTGGGTCGCGGTGAGCCGAACGCCTGAGACTACTCGTCCTCGAGCTCGGCCTCGTCCCACACGCGATGCCCGCCGACCAGGTCCCCCTTGACCTCGACGAGGCGGCCCGGGACCAGCAGCGCGAAGAACGTGCCTCGAGCCAGCGGTGCGCCGTCGGGCCCCTCGAACTTGCCAGCCGCGATGGTCGAGGTGTCGACGACAACGCCGAGGATCGAGAAGAGCGGATCGGCCGGAGCAGGCATGGCCGCGACCGGCCCCTGGAGGGAGATCGTCGTATCGGCATCGCCCTCCTCGACCTCGATGGCGACAACGGTGCTGCCGCCCACGATCCGTGCATCGAGCTTCAGATGATCACCCAGCGCGATGTCCGCGAGGCTGGCGGCGTCACCATCGAATTCGGTGAGGCCATCCACCTGGATGACGAGGCCCGGCAGCCCCTGGATCGAGAGGAGATTGCCCGCGATCTCCCCTTCGATCTCGACGCTGCCCTCGAACTCGATCCGGCGTGCGGTGAGAACGCCCGCCGCGAGCGAGCCATGGACTTCGAGTTCCGCACCGAGCACCACGTCCAGGGCCACGCCCCCCACGTACTCGGTCTGCGCCGTCGTCTCGACCACGACACCGCCCAGCTCGAAGCGGGTGCTTGACTGCAACGCGGTCACGAAGCCCTCGATCGAGGTGTCATCGTTGTCGGGGGCATCCTCGAGGTCCAACAGCTCGACGCTGGTAGCCACGACCTCACCGCCGCCGCCAAGCGCGGCCGCGCCTTCCACCGACACGAGATCCCCGTTGGCAGGATCCCCTCCCGGAACGTCGCTCATGTCGGCGCCGCTGTAGTCGATCGTCTGGGCGCCGATCTCAAACGTATCGGCCCCGGTATCGACGTTGCTCACGATGCCCACGATCTCGATCTCGGAGAGCGAGCTCTCGCGCTCGATGCGTGTGGCCCGCACGAGCCCGGGGCCCTTCACGAAACCCCAGACCTCCAGCAAGTCGCCAATCAGCAGGGAGTCGGCAGATGCCAGACCCGAGCCGTAGACCGTACGATCATCGATCTCGACAGAGAGGCCCTGCACGGTGAGGAGATTGGCGGCCGGACGCGCT
>JARGNS010000123.1:8213-8815 GCA_029213105.1 Planctomycetota bacterium | reverse complement strand
GCTGGAGGGCGGCGGCTGCTGCGCCGCCGAGCCGCCGCCCGCACCGTAGGCCTGCCGGCCTAGTCCTCGCCGCGCGCCTGCAACGCCTGCATGATCTCCATCATCTCGGCCCGCAGGGCCTGCTTCTCCTCCTCGGTCGCCGCAGCCGTGCTGAGCATCAGCATCTGCAGGCGTTCCTGGAGGGCCTTGCGCTTCGCCGCGCGCGCCTTGTCGACCGGCTTGAGGGTGATCTCCGCGCTCGTGGCGTCCGCCGCCAGCATCTCCTTCGCCGGCGCGAAGCCATCGGCGCGTACGTCGATGCGCAGCGCCGCTTCGGGTGCCCCGCCGACCTCGAAGCGTCCGTCCTCGTCCGTCGTGACCGAACGCTCGTACTCGACCTCGAACTCCGGATCGTGGACGTGCACCGCCGCGCCAGGGACGGGGCGACCGGCGCCGTCGACGACCCGACCGCCGATGCGACGACCGGCGGTCAGGTCCGCGTGCACCGTCATGACGCCGCCGGGCTTGTTCTCGATGGTCACGCGCTGCGTCCAGGTGGCGTGGGTCCCGTGCTCGACGCGTACGACGATCGTCGCGGGATGCAGCGGACCGAGGCGCGCGCG
>JARGNS010000123.1:0-8203 GCA_029213105.1 Planctomycetota bacterium | reverse complement strand
GTGGGCTCGGCGCCGGAGAGGACCTCGTTCACGTCCCAGATCGTGGTCATCCCGGCGGAGTCCTGGAGCAGGACCCGGGCGCCATCGAGGAGCTCGCGACCGCTGTCGCGCACGATCACCTCGACGGTGGTGCCGCGCTTCAGCATGAGCTCGGGAGCACTCGTCACGCCTTCGGCACGGACGTCGAAGGGCTTCGTGCCGCCATCGACGTAGCCCGCGAGGCGCGCAAGCACGCGCCAGGGCTTGCCGGGTGCCACACCGTCGAACGCGTAGCGCCCATCCGCCCGCGCGAAGGTCTGCAGGTCCTGCTGCTTGGTGACGCCGAACGTGCCCTCCTCCTCGACGCGTAGCCGCACCAGGGCGCCGGCGGCCGGCTTGCCGCCGGGCAGCAGGATGCGCCCGGCCACGGTGCGGGCCGGCTGAAGCGTGATGTCGTGCTGGATGCCGTCGGCTCCCGCGCCGCTGACGTCCGGCTGGCGCGTGTCCGCGGGCTGCCAGTAGCCCGGCGCCATCGCGCGGATCCCGTCGCCGGGCTGGATGCGCAGTCGGTAGGCGCCGTTGCGGTCCACGGCAACCGGACGCGCATCGGGGGAGCCGAGGCGCACGGGCTGCACGCGCGCGCCCACCACGGGCTGACCGCTCGCGTCGAGAACGCGTCCGGTCACGAGCACGCCGGCGGGGTAGCGGAACGTCATCTGGACGTCGCCCGCGCCGATCGAAGCCGTGCCGGGTCCCGACATCAACCCGGGCATGCTCTGGCCGGCCAGCTGGCCCACGAACATGCTCACGCCGTACTCGTCGTGCGTGAACATGCCCATGCGGATCGCGCCCGGGGTGACGGGAATGCGCGCTCGGCCGTCCTCGTCCGTCATGCCCACGAAGAGACCCTGCGGGCGACTGTCGCGCTCTTGGGTACCGTCCTCCTGGATGAGGCCGACGGAGGCATCCTCGCCCATGACGAACACGATGCTCACGCCCTCGAGCGGCGTCGTGCCATCGGGCGCGACGACGGTCGCCGTCAACGTGCTCTCCGGACGCAAGACGATGCGCACGTCGCGCGCCGGCGTCTCGCCCAGCTCGAGGTAGGTCGTCGGACGTCCCGGCGCCGCGGCGAGCACGACGAGATCATCCCGATCGCTGAGCGCACCGAACGCGAACCGGCCGTCGCGACCCGACCACGCGAACTGCCGGCCGTAGAGCATCTCCGTCGTGTTCATCGACTGGGGCGCCACGGCGACGCGGGCGCCGTCCACGGGACGTCCCTTCTCGTCGACGACGATGCCCGTGAGGCCCTCGCCTCGCTGCAGGCGGATCGCCAGAGGCGCACCCGTCTCGCCGGAGGCGACACCTGCTTGCACGATCTTCGTCTGCCAGCCATCGGCTCCGACGGTCAGCGTGGCGATGCCGGGCGGGACGCCTTCGAGCGCGAAGCGCCCGTCGGCGCCCGTGCGCGTGGCCGCCAGCGTCGCGGGCTCGCGATCCAGGGAGCCGAGCATCGCGGCGAAGTCCTTCGCCAGCGAGGCGCCGGGTGCATCCGCGGGATAGGCGCGCACCCACGCGCCGGCGAGCACAGTCCCGTCGGAGCCGCGCACGATGCCCTCCACCCGTCCGGGCGCGCCGAGCCAGATCGTGCCGAGATTCGTGGGGCTTCCCGACGCCGCGGCGATGCCACGCAGCACGCGCTCGGGCAGCTTCGGCGCGGTGACCTTCAGGTCGTAGCTCGCAGGCGCACGAACGCCCTGGAGGTCCAGGCGGCCGCGCTCGTCCGTGGTGCCCTGCAGCACCATGCCGTCCGCGCCCGACAGCACGAGCGCGGCGCCGGCGACGGGCTCGCCGGTGACGACGTCCGCGACGCGGCCGACGAAGCCGCCCTTGGTCGTGGCCACGGCGTTCACGGCGCGTCCGAAGAGCCCCGGTGCGCGCTGCGGCTCGGCCGACACGTCCGCGACGGACTCGTCGATGCCGTCGAGCTCGACGGTGTCGGTCGGCGGCGCGTCGGCACTGCTGTCGGCGAGCCACCAGGCCAGACCGCCGCCCAGCAGGGCGAGGAAGAGGAAGGGAAGGACGTAGTTCGATTTCAGGGACATGAGGAAGCCTCCGATGAGTCCGGATCCCACGGCCGCCTCCGGGCCCGGGCCGCACAGCGGCACGAGCGCAGCCATCCACGCGGAGCGATCGCCGTTCCAGCGACGGTCGAGCCGCTCGCGCAGCTTCTCGTGACCGCGCTTGAGCTGGCTGCGCACCGTCGCGGGCGACGGATCCGTCAGCTCGGCGATCTCGGCGGGCGGACGATCCTCGAACCCGCGCAGCAGGAGCGCGGTCCGGTAGGGGTCGTCGAGCGCCATGACCTCGTCCACGAGGGTGCGGTGCAGCTCGGCGCGCTCGAGCACGGTCTGGCCGGTCAGGGCCTCGGACCGCGCGGAGCGGGCTTCGCGCTGCACGCGCGCCTTCTCGCTGCGCCGCCGCTGCAGCGCGGCGTTGCGGGTCACGCGCGCCAGCCAGTTCGGCAGGGCGCGGCGACTCGCCGGCGGACGCGTGAGCGCCGTGCTCCAGGTGTCCTGGAGCACGTCGTCCGCCGCGTCCCAGCCCACCAGGCGGGCGGCCAGGGGCCGCAGCCAGGTGGCGTGGGCGAGGAGATCGTCGGGGGTGGGCGTGTGGGAATCCATGGTCTACAAGTACGGATGCAGTCCTCGCGACCAGCGTGGCACGAATCCGGCAGGAATCGCGCTCGATCCCGATCCGGCCCGTAGGATCGCCGCCTGCCCGCCCCCCCCGGAGCCCGATCCATGGACCTCGCCGCCCATTTCCTCGCCACGTCGCTCGATCGCTTCGGCGGGCTGAAGTCCACGGCCGACGCCGCCATCGCCCAGCTCGAGGACGCCCAGCTCCACGAGGTGCCCTTCGAGGACGGCAACAGCATCGTCGTCCTCATGAAGCACATGGCCGGCAACCTGCGCTCGCGCTGGACCGACTTCCTCACCACGGACGGCGAGAAGCCGGACCGCCACCGCGACGCGGAGTTCGTCGACGACCTCGAGAGCCGCAAGGACCTCGATGCCCTCTGGGAGGGCGGCTGGGAGACCCTGCTCGGTGCCATCCGCGCGCTCGACGAAGAGGACGTGACGAAGACCATCTACATCCGCAAGGAGCCGCACAGCGTGGTCGAGGCCATCCAGCGCCAGATCGCGCACTACGGCTACCACGTCGGCCAGATCGTGCAGGTCGCACGCGCGCTCAAGGGCGCGGACTGGGTCTCGATCTCGATCCCGCGCGGCGCGTCGGGCAGCTACAACGAGACGATGGGACACCCGACGGATTCCTGACGAGGTCGCGTCGGGGTCGGCTCCTAGGATGGAGATCCATCGACGGGAGGAACGTCATGGTTCGACCGACACCGGGCACCGAGGCGAGCGCCGCCGAGCGCAAGACCATCGAAGAGGCCGCCGCGCTCGAAGCGAAGCGCGCCAAGGCCCTGGTCGGCGACGAGTGCGAGCGCGCCGTCGAGTTTCTCGAGATGCTGGGGAAGAGCGACCACCCGGACGCCGAACGCGATCCCGTGTACGCCCTCTACCAGGTCGCCATCGACTTCCAGTGCAGCGCGCACGGCTACCGGGAGCTGTACCTGCGCAAGCGCGCCCGCAAGGAAGACGACGACGCCTAGCGCGTCTCGGCTCGACGTCCGCGTAGCCTGAAGCCATGCCCGGGCTCTTCTTCCTCCTGTTCATCGGCTTCGTCGTCGTGGCGATCATCCTCGCCGTGCTCGGCTCGGTGGGCGCCAAGAAGCGCCGCGAGCAGCTTGCCGCCTGGGCACGCGCACGCGACTGGCACTACAGCGAGGGTGAGGTCTCGAGCCTCGAGGATCGCTGGCCGCAGTTCGACCAGCTCCAGCGGGGGGACAACCGTTACGGCTTCAACGTCATGCGCGGGCGCCAGGACCACCGCGAGGCGTTCGCCTTCGATTACCACTACCAGACCACCTCGACCGACTCGAAGGGCCGCCGCACGACCCACCACCACGAGTTCTCCGCGATCGTCATCGACAGCGGGCTCGAGCTGACGAACCTGTTCATCCGCCCGGAGGGGCTCTTCGACAAGGTGACCGGGATCTTCGGCGTCGACGACATCGACTTCGAGTCGGCGGAGTTCAGCCGCGCCTTCTGGGTGCGCTCGCCCGTGAAGCGCTGGGCGTACGACGTGCTGCACCAGGAGACGATGGAGTACCTGCTGCACTCCTCGCGGCTGCCGATCAAGTTCGAGGACGGTCCCTACGTCATCGTGTGGGGATCGCACAAGTGGGACGCCCCGCAGTTCGAGGACGCGCTGCGCTACGCCGACGGGATCCTCGACCGGATCCCGAAGGACATCCGCAAGGAACTGCGCAATCGGGCGGACTACCCCCCGCCCATCTGACCGCGGCACGCGCGGCGGTATGATTCCGACGCTCCCTGGAGACGCATCGCGGATGACCCTGTCCACCTCCCTGCTCTCGGCCGGCATCGGTCCGCTGCTCGTCGGACTCGCCGTCGGCGGGCTGATCGTGCTGATCTGGGTGATCGTCACCTACAACGGCCTCGTGCGCACACGCAACACGACCGACGAGTCGTGGTCCGGCGTCGACACCGAGCTCAAGCGTCGCTACGACCTGATTCCCAACTTGGTCGAGACGGTCAAGGGCTACGCCACGCACGAACGCGCGACGTTCGAGCGCGTCATCGAGGCGCGCAATCGCGCCGCCGCGAACCATGGCACGCCGGAGGACCAGGCGCGCGACGAGAACAACCTCGTCGGGAGCATGAAGCAGCTCTTCGCCGTGGCGGAGGGCTATCCCGACCTCAAGGCCTCGCGCAGCTACCTCGCCCTCCAGGAGGAGCTCACGACCACCGAGAACCGCATCCAGCGCGCGCGGCGTTTCTACAACGCCAACGTGCGCGACCTCGCCAACCGCGTCGAGACCTTCCCGTCGAACATGATCGCCGGCATGTTCGGCTTCGAGCGGCGGGAGTTCTTCGAGATCGAGGACAGCTCGCAGCGCGAGGTGCCCTCGATCGACTTCACGGACTGAACCATGCGCAGCCTGCTCGCCCTTCTCGTCGCCGGACTCCTCCTCGCGCTCGGCGCTCCCCCCGCGGAGGCAGGCGGCGGGCCCGAGACGACGCTGGTCGTCGTGAACGAGGACTCCCCCACCTCCTGGCGCATCGCCAACACCTACGCGCGCCTCCGCGGGATTCCCGCGACGAACATCTGCGCGATCCCCGCGCCGCCCAACCTCATGGTCATCAGCGTGGATCAGTTCCGCGAGCGCATCTGGAAGCCCATCGAGGCGTACATCGCCAAGCATGGCCTCGAGGACGAGATCGACACGATCGCCTACTCCGCGGACTTCCCCTACGGCGTGGACTACCGCAAGGACTTCGAGCTCAAGCCCAAGGAGAGCCAGCGCGACAAGCTCAACTGGCCGCCCGTCGCCTCGCTCACCGGCCTGACCTACCTGCATCGCCACGTGAAGGCCAAGGACCGCGAGTACCTGGCGCTGAACGCGAACCAGTACCTGCGTGTCGATCGGGACGGCGAGATGATGCCGGGGCACGGCTTCCGACGGATAGGGGATTCTAACGCCCTGCCCGGCAGACGTCCGCAGGCCAGATCGGACCGCACCAAGCCCCGGACCACCCCCACCGCACGCCCGCATCCAACTCTCACGGACGAAGCGCGGCCTCGCGAGCGGCACTCGGGCGCCTGGATCCCCCTCTCCCGGGCCGGGGCATGCAGCCTCCCCCCGCGCGTGCAGGCACGCGCTTGCTTCGGCCCCGCGTTCGCTCCTCAGGCCGCGGGCGGCGCACGCGACTGGAACGGACTAGGACGCCGCGCAGAACCCTGCGGCCACGCTCGCCCGGATGCTGCTCGAGGACCTGGAGCGACTCGGGGGTGCCGACGAGGGCGACTGGCTGGGGGAGCTGCGCCGCGTGCTCGCCTGATGCGGGGTCGCGCCGCATGACCGCGCCGGGAGCAGGTCAGCCCCATGGCGGTTGCTGCCCCCGGAGACCCTGACGCAGCCAGCCGCCCAGGCCCGTGCGCGTTGCCCTCGTTGGAGGGCAGGGCCGTTGCCCGCTCCAGGCCGCATGGCGGGGGGGACGTGCGTCGCTCCGCAGGCCGCTCCCCTGGCCTTGCTGCACGAATGGTGCGGGCGCCGTCTTGCGTCATGTGATGGACTTGTGAGTGTCTCGCCCGCTGCCCTTTCGCCTACCATTCCTTGTGTGGGCCCTGCATTGCCAGGGCAGATGGGAAATGTGCTGGCGAACGACTCGCCAGTCTTGGAAGGGGAATCGTTACGCCATGAGCATCTATCGAATGGTCATTCTTGCCTCCTGCACGATCGTGGGCGGCTGGCTTGTCGCAGGGGCGCCCGCCGAAGCCGGTGGGGGCTGCGTCTGGCAGATCCAACAGACGATCAACACGGATCCGGACCCGAAGGACGTGAAGGACGAGTCGAGTGTCCACACCGTCCTGCATGTCTCGACGGGCGGTACGTACGTGTGGGAACTCGACCGCTACCTGGCACCTGCGGAGTATCGCGGTGTGTGGTGCTGGCGCTACAAGCTGGATGCCGACGCGTGGGAGATCTCGGCCGACTGCCGCGCCGACACGTGGTCCTACGGGTTCTCGTCGGTCTCCGACTCCCTGAGCGGCGCGGGCCAGTGGGTGATCACCCGCATCAGTTCGTGTTGCACGCCCACGGAGGACATCGAAGTCAACGTGCGCCAGCAGTTCCACGCGGAAGCAGAACTCAACGCGGACGAGAAGTGCGAGGTCAGGGGCGTTCTCAAGTTCTGGTGCACGAAGACCAAGAGCACGCACAACCCGCCCGCAGCGATCAACTCCGTTGCGAAGGGCGGCGTATCGATCGACTGCAACTACGACGATGAAGACACGACCGTGGGCGTCGAGTTCGCCGGCCTGTCCTTCAACCTGGTGGCCTCGAGTGGCGGTTCCGATACGGCCGATCCTGAGGGGCATGATGCGGGCAACCAGGGGACGACGCCGGAGACGATCAACACCTCGACCAACGTCGGCATGACCATGGATCTCGACAGTTGGGATGACTGCCAGGGCAAGATCAAGGATGTGTGGTGGAATGTCACCGTGGACTGCACCTGCCTCGGCTGCTGCAAGAATGTCCAGCGGGTGATGACCAAGAACACCTACCCGTCCACGCCGCCCCCGGGCGGCAACTAGGTCGGCAACCGGCTGGAGGCGGAACTCGTGCGTGACCGACGTGCCCTGTACTGGGTTCTGCTGCTGGTGCTCGTCGGCGGAGGCGTCGCGGCGTGGCTGATGGGGGGGGGCGGAGCGTCGTCCTCGTCGCCTCCCCAGGCCGCCAGCGATGGTGAGCACGGGAGCGATCCGACGGCGCCGGGCATGTCCGGCGCCGTCGCGACGCGCCCCCGTCTCGAGGTGCATGTCGCACTCGCGGACAAGTCCGACACGTCGTGGACGCTGCATGCCGTCTCGAAGCGCGGCTGGACGACCCAGGTCGAGGGCGACGGCTCGGCGTCGGTGACCCTGCGCGACGTGCCCACGGGGCCGTTGTGGATCCTTGCGGTGCCTGCACCGTCCGCCTTGGTGGCGGCGCGTCGCCTGGTCGAAGTCCGATCGACCGGCGCAGTCGAGGCGACGCTGGGGCTGCCCCTCGGTGGCCATCTGCATGGGCGCGTGCGCACGGCGAAGGCGCCGCTGCCCGGCGCGTGGGTGGAGTTGGCGGCCGTCCATCCGCCGGCGCGTCCCGCGTGGGCTGGTGAGCTCGATCGCGTCGAACAGGCCAGCCTGCGCGCCGAGACCGATGCGGAAGGCAGGTTCTCGCTGCCCGGCGTGCCCCTCGCGACCTTCATCGCGCAGGCTCGGCACTTCGACCATGTGCCGAAGATCGTGCGGGACGTCGTGTTCGCCGAATCAGGTGCCCGCAAGCACCTCGAGTTCGTCCTCGAGGCCGGCGTGCGACTAAAGGGCGTCATCCTGGATCGAGAAGGCCAGCCCTTCGGGGGCGTGCGCGTGCACATCCTCCGGGAAACCCGCCCGTCGACGTTCGCGCGAGACTCGTGGGTGGCCACCGCGCCCGACGGTGCGTTCCTTTCGCCAGCCCTGGCGAGCGCGCCCCACTACATCGTGAAGCTCCAGACCATGGATCGTGGTGTGGTCTGCGCGTTGG
>JARGNS010000122.1:8691-8918 GCA_029213105.1 Planctomycetota bacterium | reverse complement strand
TGTGGGCACCCGAGTGCAGGGAGAGCCCCACGGCATCCACGTCCTCCTGCAGCGCGGCGGTCACGATCATCTCGGGCGTCTGGCGCAGGCCCGTGTAGATCACCTCGAAACCCGCGTCGCGCAGGGCCGCCGCAACGACCTTGGCGCCCCGGTCATGGCCATCGAGGCCCGCCTTGGCGACCAGCACGCGGATGGGACGTTCGTCTGGGGTGGCGGTCATCGGGACT
>JARGNS010000122.1:0-8664 GCA_029213105.1 Planctomycetota bacterium | reverse complement strand
CCACGCGGCGCCCAGAATCCAGCGGCGCGGCGCCGGGCCACGGCGGCGCGCAGGCGTGCCCGGGCGCGCTCGAAGCGGCGCTGGGGCAGGACCTCGTCGCTCGCCGCCCGCGCCTCGAGCAGGGCACGCAGGGCTTCGACGCCCTCACCGCGCGTGGCGATGGTGGTGACGATCGGGGGCGGGGTGCCGTCGCGGAGCTCCACGGCACTGCGAAGCGCCGCCTCGAGGGCATCGGCCCCCTCGCGGTCGGCCTGGTTGATGACGAGCACGTCGGCGATCTCGAGCAGCCCCGCCTTCATGCCCTGGACGATGTCGCCCGACCCCGGGGCGAGTACGACGACGGTCGTGTCCGCCGCGCGGCAGATCTCGACCTCGCCCTGCCCCACGCCCACGGTCTCGAGCAGCACGGGGTCGAAGCCGGCGGCGTCGAGCAGATCAGCCGCGTCGTAGACGCCAGCCGACAGCCCGCCGAGTGCCCCGCGGCTGGCGAGCGAGCGGATGAACACGTGCTCGTCGGCCGTGTGCGCGAGCATGCGGATGCGGTCCCCCAGCAGCGCGCCGCCGGTGAACGGGCTGCTCGGATCGACGGCGAGCACCCCCACCGTGGCGCCCGCGCCACGCCAGGCGGCGGTGAGCGCCGAGACCAGCGTCGACTTGCCGGCCCCGGGCGGGCCGGTGATGCCCACGCGGTGCGCGCGCCCGCCGGAGCCCAGGGTGGCCAGCAGGGCCTCGCCCTGGGCGCTCTCGTTCTCGACCAGGGTGAGGCCCCGTGCCAAGGCACGGCGATCGCCCCCCCGGATGGCCCCGGCCATGGCCTCGGCCAGGTCGGCGACGCGAGCGTTCCTCTCGTCAGCGCTGCCCATGCGTCAGCGCAGGTAGGTCCGCGCGATGACGAGCGTCTGGATCTCCGTCGTGCCCTCGTAGATCTCCGTGATCCGCGCATCGCGGAAGTAGCGCTCGACCGGGAAGTCGCGCGTGTAGCCGGCGCCCCCGTGGATCTGGACGGCTTCCTTGGCGCAGTAGTTCGCGCCGCGGGAGGCCTGGAGCTTGGCCATGGACGCCTCACGCCCATACGGCTTGCCGCCGTCCTTGAGCGTGGCGGCCCGCAGGGTGAGCAAGCGCGCACCCTCGATGTACGTGGCCATGTCGGCGATCTTCTCCTGGATGGCCCCGAAGGCCGCCAGGGGCTTGCCGAACTGCTCGCGCTCGCCGGCGTACTTCACGGACGCCGCCAGGCAGGCGTCGGCGATGCCGATGGCCTGACTCGCGATGCCGATGCGCCCGCCGTCGAGGAGGGCCATGGCGATCTTGAAGCCGTCGTTCACCTCACCGAGGACGTTGGCTGCGGGAACGCGCAGGTTGTCGAGCTGCAGCTCGACGGTCGGCGAGCCGCGCAGGCCCATCTTGCGTTCCTTCTTGCCGGGCTTGTAGCCCTCGCTGCTCGTATCGACGAGGAAGGCGGTGATCCCGCGCGTGCCGGCGTCGGCGTCGCTGCGCGCAAAGATGACCGCGAGGTCCGCCTGGTTGCCATGGCTGATCCACAGCTTGGTGCCGTCGAGGATCCAGTCGTCACCGTCCGGGGTCGCACGGCAGACGAGCGAGCCGGCGTCGGAGCCGCTGCCGGCTTCCGACAGGCAGTACGCGCCGAGCATCTCACCGGTCGCGAGCTTGGGCAGGTAGCGCTGCTTCTGCTCGTCGTTGCCGAAGCGGACGATCGACTCGCAGGTCAGGCTGTTGTGGACCGACACGGTGGTGCCCGTGCTGGCGCAGCCCTTGTTGAGCTCCATGAGCACGAGGCTGCTGCCGAGCGTGCCGAGCTCGCTACCGCCGTACTGCTCCGGGACCGCCATGCCCAGGAAGCCCATCTCGGCGCACAGACGCACTTGCTCGCCGACCCAGGACTCCTCCTTGTCGGCCTCGGCGGCGCGCGGCGCGAGTTCGTTCTCGGCAAACTCGCGGGCAGCCTGCTGGAGCATCTGGAGGTCTTCGGGAAGGTCGAAATCCATGGTCGAACGGTCCTCGCTGGGGGGTAGGGCGCCGGGGCCGTAGCAGCAGATTACGCGGGGCGGGGGTCGGCGGCGTGGTATGGGAGGACCGCGTGAGTGCCGAGGACGCCATCGTCGCCTGTTCTGACTGTGGGGCGACCGCCCCGCGAGGCGACATGTTCGGCGTGGAGCCCGAGTTGCTCTGCGAGGCCTGCGCGGACGGCGTCCGCAGCCGGATGCACGTCCGCGTCCGCCCCCTGGCCCAGGAACGGCCCCCGCGAGCCACGGCGCTGTGCCTCGCCCTCGCCGCGGTGCTCTACATCTGCGCGCACGTGATCTGGCCCCAGCGGCCGGACACGGTCCGGCCCGACTGGCTCACCATGCTCTATCAGGGCTGGTCGATCTGGGGTGGCGCCGTCTGGAAGCACCTGACCTCCTGCTTCCTCCACGGCGGCCTCCTGCACGTCCTGATGAACGCCGGGGCGCTCTGGTGGCTGGGGCGCCCGCTCGAGCAGCGCTGGGGCACGCCCGCGTTCGTCGGCCTCCTCGTGGCGACGGGCATGGCCGGGGGCGCGGCGGAGTGGATCATCTCCGACGCGGGCGCGGTGGGGCTCTCGGGCGCCATCTTCGGCTTCGCCGGCTTCCTCATGGCCCGTCGGCGCGACGATGCCGTGGCCGCCCAGCTCATGGACGACCGCACGATCCGCTTCGTCCTGGGCTGGGGTCTGCTCTGCATCGTGCTGACGATCACGAAGATCCAGCCCATCGCCAACTACGCCCACGGGGTGGGCCTGGCCACGGGCTGGCTCCTCGGTCGGGCCAGTGCGCACAGCCTGCGCAAGCTGCTCGTGCCAGCCGCGGCGATGGTCTGCGTGCTGCTCGTCGTCGCCAGCGTGTTCATCGCCCTCGGCGAGGTGCGCATGGAGAGCGGCGAGTCCTGGTCACGCCAACGCTGGCGCACCTACTGGCTCGAACACCACCGGTGAGGCGCGTGAGTTGTCTGGATCTCGGCTGCGCCAAGAGCCAGACCGACCCGTGCTACGCGTACTCGTAGAACCCGCGGCCCGACTTGCGGCCGTAGAAGCCGGCGGCGACGTACTTGCGCAGCAGCGGCGACGGCCGGTACTTCGAGTCGCCCAGGTCGCGATGCAAGACCTCCATGATGGCGAGGCACGTGTCCAGGCCGATCAGGTCCGCCAGGGCCAACGGCCCCATCGGATGGTTCATGCCGAGCTTCATGATCTGGTCGATGTTCTCGGGCTCCGCGACGCCTTCCATGACGCACGTCGCCGCCTCGTTGATCATCGGCATCAGGATGCGATTGGCGACGAAGCCCGGGTAGTCGTTGGCGACGACCGGGATCTTGCCGACGGCCTCGCTGGCCGCGTGCACGCGAGCGTAGGTCTCGTCGCTCGTGGCCAGGCCCCGGATGATCTCGATGAGCTTCATCAGCGGCACGGGGTTCATGAAGTGCATGCCGATGAACCGGTCGGGACGATCGGTGGCCGCGGCCAGCTCGGTGATCGAGATGCTCGACGTGTTGCTGGCCAGGATCGCGTCCTCGGCCAGCACGCCCTTGAGCGCGCCGAAAACCGACTTCTTGATGTCGGCATCCTCGATGATGGCCTCGACGACCAGGTCGCAGTCGGCCAGCTCCGTGAGGTCCGTCGTGCCCGTGATGCGCGCGACCGCCGCGTCGGCGTCCTCCTGGGTCATGCGCTCCTTGGCCACCGAGCGAGCGAGGAACTTGGCGACGCCCGCCACGCCCTTCTCGACAACCGCGGCGTCCACGTCGCAGAGACGCACGGGGGTGCCGCTGACGGCGAAGACCTGGGCGATGCCAGCGCCCATCTGACCGGCGCCGATGACGCCTACCTTGGTGAAGGACATGGGATTCTCCTGCTACGGACGAGGGATGCGGGGACGTCCGGGGCGACTAGCGCTTGACGGAAAGGGCGACGGCGTTGCCGCCACCGAGGCACAGGGTGGCCAGGCCGGACTCGGCGCCACGGTTCTTCATGGCGTAGAGCAGCGTGGTCAGGATGCGAGCGCCGCTGGCGCCGATGGGGTGCCCCAGGGCCACCGCACCGCCGTTGACGTTCGTGCGGGCCAGGTCGAGACCGGCCTCGCTCGTGACGGCGCAGGCCGCCGAGGCGAACGCCTCGTTGACCTCGGCGAGGTCGTAGGCGGCGTTCTCGGTGCCGGTGCGCGCCTTGAGGTTCTCCATCGCGACGACGGGCGCGTACATGACCCACTGCGGCTCGGTGCCGCCCGTGGCGTAGCCCGTGATCGTGGCGAGCGGCTCGAGGCCGCGCTTCTCGGCGGCGGCTTCGCTCATGACGACGAGCGCCGAGGCGCCGTCGCTGATCTGGCTGGCGTTGCCGGCCGTCACCGTCCCGTCCTTGCGGAAGGCGGCGCGCAGCTTGCCGAGGCCCTCGGCGGTCACGTCGGGGCGCACGCCTTCGTCGCTGTCGACGATGGTGACGTTGCCCTTCCGATCCTTGACCTCGACGGCGAAGATCTCGTCGCCGAAGCGGCCCTCGCTCTGCGACTCGGCCGCGCGGCGGTGGCTCTCGGCCGCGTAGGCGTCCATGGCGTCACGACTCACATCGCAGCGCTCGGCGATGAGCTCGCCGGTCTCGCCCATGTGGTAGTCGTTGTAGATCTCCCACAGCCCGTCGTGGACCATCGAGTCGAGCAGCTTGCCGTGGCCGAGGCGCATCCCGTTGCGCGCCTGGGGCATGAGGTAGGGCGCGTTGGTCATGCTCTCCTGGCCACCGGCCACGACGACGTCGGCGTCACCGGCGCGGATGGCCTGGGCGGCGAGCATCACGCTCTTGAGGCCCGAGCCGCAGACCTTGTTGACCGTGAAGGCCCCCACCTCGGGCGGCACGCCGCCACCCAGGGCGGCCTGGCGCGCGGGGTTCTGGCCCAAGCCGGCCTGCAGGACCGTGCCCATGATCACCTCGTCGACGTCGGAACCGGCGATGCCGGCGCGGCTCATGGCTTCCTTGATGGCCATGGCGCCGCGCTCGGGCGAGCGGAACTTCGAGAGGCCGCCGTTGAAGCGCCCGATGGGCGTGCGGCAGGCAGAGACGATCACGGCGTTGGTCATGGGGCACTCCAGATGGGTGAGGAGGGCAGTCTACGATCCCGACGCGTCCCGGCCCTGCCGGGGCACAGCGTTCGCAACCCACAGCCCTGCAATGAGTTGCGTGCTGCTTTCGGCGCCGCCGCAGGCGCTCTGGCGCCGCGGCCCACGCGCGGGCGCGCTACTCGAACTCGGTGTGGATGCGCGCCATGTCGGCCTCGGTGAGGTCGAGCTGGGCCATCAGGTCGAGGACCACCTGATCGAGGACGATCAGCAGCGACTGCTCGAAGAGCGAGCCGAGCGGCTGCTGGCGCTCGCGGGCCAGCTTGCCGGCCCGCGCCGGCGTGTCGTCGATGTGTACGACGACCGTCGCACGCTGGGCCACCGGGCTGTCCGGACGCGCCGTCACGACGGCGACGTGGGCCTTGGCCTTGCGGGCGATGCTCACGTAGTGGCTCAGCACCTTCGACTTGCCCGTGCGGCTGCAGATGACGAGCAGGTCACCCTTGGCGATGGCCGGCGTGACGACATCGCCCACGTGGAACACACTGCGGCCCAGGTGCATGAGGCGCATCGCAAAGCCACGCGCCATGAGGCCGGTGCGCCCGAGGCCCGTCACGAAGACGCGCTCGGAGCCGAGGATCTCGTCGCGCAGGCCACGCAGCTGCCGGACCTTCACCTTGCGCAGGACACGCGCGAGGTCCGCCACGGCGTACTGCATGTAGCCGCCACTCATTCGGGGTCACCCTCGAGCACGAGCGTCTCGAGCGGGAACAGCGAACCATCCACGCAGCAGAGCTTGTAGGCGATCGATCCGTCTTCCTGGCGCTGCTTGAGCGGGCAGCCGAAGCAGACGCCGAAGCCGCAGCCCATGTACTCCTCGGTGGCGGCCTCGGCCTCGATGCCGTGGGGCGCGAGCAGGTCGCGCACCGCCTTGAACATCGCCACGGGCCCGCACGTGAAGACGTAGTCGCCCGGGGTCAGGCGTCCGCCCTCGATGAGCTCGGCCACGATCTCGGTCACGAAGCCCTTGCGGCCCACGGAGCCGTCATCGGTGCAGACGAGCACGCGGCAGCCGTCGGGGGCCGCTTCCTTGACGGGCACGGAGTGGTCGCTGTCGCGCGCGCCGTAGACGAGGGTGATGTCGCGCAGGCCCATGGCCTGGAGCGTCTCGGCGACGATCTTGATGGGACCGATGCCCACGCCGCCGGCGATCAACACCGAACGCCGCGCCCCGGGGGGGACGTGCAGGGTGTTGCCGAGCGGGCCGATGAAGCCAATCTTCTGGCCCTTGCGCATGTTGGCGAGGTTGCGCGTGCCGGGGCCGATGACGTCGTAGAGGACACAGAAGCCGCTCGCGATGCCCTGGTGCTCCACGACCCGGTGGATCGACATGGGGCGGCGCAGGAGGGGCACGAGGTCCTTGCTCGTCTCGAGATTGACGAACTGACCGGCCTTCATGTGCGGTGCCGCGTCGGGCGCATGCACCTTCATGATCCAGGTCACCGGGGTGATCTGGCGGTTCTCGAGGATTTCCCCGTCCATGCAGACGGGCGCGGCGGCGGGAGTCGTGGTATCAGCCATTGCGCAAGAGCGTACCCGTCGAGAGGCCCATTGACACCATGGTGGACGACTCCCTACCCACACGCGTGGCCTGCGGCTTCGTTCTGGTGCGCCGGACGGCCGGCAGGCTCGAGTACCTGATCCTCCGCAACCGGGGACGCGGCGACTGGGGCCTGCCCAAGGGCCACGCCGATGGCGGCGAGAGCGAGCTGGAGACGGCGCTGCGCGAAACCGAGGAGGAGACGGGCCTGACCGACCTCGACGTCCTCGGCCGCTTCCGCATCGAGCTGCTCTACAACGTCACCCGCCGCGGCCGGCGCTACCGCAAGACGGTCATCTACTTCGCCGCCCGCCATCGCTCCGGGCGCGTCACCCTCTCCAAGGAACACGACAAGCACCGCTGGGCCCCCCTCGAGGAGGCCATGCGGCGCATGCCGTTCGACAACCTCTCCGAGGCCGTGCGCCGCGCCGCGCTGTTCTTCAAGGACCCGGCCCTTTTCGAGCTGGAGCCCGCCACCGAGGCCGACGCCCTGGCCCACCTCACCTCCCTCCCCGAGGCCTCGAAGTCGCTCGTGGCCCATCTGCAGGGCGGGGCCCGGCTGGCCCGCACCTTCGCCGAGGCCCTCGCCGCCGCCGGCAAGCCGATCCACGTGGAGGCCACGGCCGCGGGCACCCTGCTGCACGACGTCGGCCGGGCCCTGGGCCAGCACGAGGACCACCCCCGGGCCGGCACCGTGCACCTGCGCCACACGCCGCTCGCGGCGTACGGCTTCGGCTGCATCTCGCACTTCACGAAAGGTGCGAGCGCGAAGAAGCTGATCAAGGCGGGCGTGGCGAAGTCGCTGGTCAAGGACATGGATCGGCTGGTCGATCTCTCGCGGCTGACCTGGGAGGAGCGCTGCTGCGCCCTCGCGGACGCGTGCATGAAGCAGGACACGCCGGTCCCGCCGGCGGAGCGCTTCGAGGATCTGCGCGCCCGCTACGACAGCCACGACGTGATCGCCCTGCAGGAGGCCCGCGTGGCCAAGATCCGCCGCAAGCTCGAGCGCGTCCTGGGGCGCGATCCGCTGGAGCTGGTCGGCCTGGCGTAGCCCGCGCGGCACGGGTCCGGCGCCGCCGCCGGCTCGATTCCGGACCTTCGGGCAGAATCCCTGCACCGCTTCCAGGGCTCGCGGGAATCCACTCGTGAAGCCCATGAGCACGAACACCACCATCCCGATGCAACGACTCCTCCAGCACCGTCAGTGGGTGCGCAATCTGGCCCGGAAGCTCGTCCTCGACGAGGCCCGCGCCGACGATCTCGAGCAGCAGACCTGGCTGGCCGCGATCGAGCGCCCCCCCACCAGCGACACGCCCAAGGCGTGGCTGGGCACCGTCATGCGCAACCTCGCGGCGCGCATGCGACGCAGCGAGTACCGCGTCGATCGCCGCGAAGGCGTGGCGGCCCGGCCCGAGCGACTGCCCGCCACGGGCGACGTCGTGGCCCAGGCCGAGTTGCACAAGCAGGTCGTCCAGGCCGTACTGGATCTGGACGAGCCGTACCGGGAGACGGTGCTTCTGCGCCACTACGAGGGCCTGGCCCCTCGGCACGTGGCGGCGCGCATGGGCGTTCCCGTCGAAACCGTCCGTTCGCGCACGCGCCGGGGCCTGCAGCAGGTCCGCTCGAGGCTCGATGCGCGGCACGGCGGCGACGGCCACGCCTGGAAGCTCGCCCTGCTGCCGTTGGCCCGACTGGCCGACGGCGTGGGCGTGGGGGCAGGCGGGGCCGCGGCGGCCACCGCGACGGCCACGGCACCGGGTGCCGGCGCCACGACCACCGGAGCCCTCCTCATGTCTGCCCAGTCCAAGCTCGCCGCCGCCGCCCTCGCGCTCCTCCTCCTCGGAGGGGGCGCGTGGTTCCTGCTCGACGACGACGACGCCTACGAGGCCCCGCCCGCCCCGATCGAATCCGGCGAGGCCGCGAAGGCCGACGCCGGCCCGATGCTCGAGGCACGCGGCGCCGCCAAGGCCGAGACCACCGCGCCC
>JARGNS010000121.1 GCA_029213105.1 Planctomycetota bacterium | reverse complement strand
CCAGCAGGAGTCGAGCAGCCGATCGAGGCCGAAGAAGGGATGCCCGACCACGGTGTCGCTCCAGTCGAGGAACACGACCTGGCCGGCGCGCCAGACGAGGTTCTCCAGCACGAGGTCCTGATGGACGAGCGTGGCGGGGAGACCGTCGCTCGCGAGCTCGGCGCAGGCCTCGTCGATGCGCGGCAGGAGACGTCGCAGGCTGTCCCGATCTGCCGTCTCGAGTCGGGGCGCGGCGTGCTCGATCATCTCGCACAAGGCGGTGAACAGCCGCGGCCCGCGGAGGTCGCGGCAGCCGAGCGCGACCCAGTCCTCGGGTCCGAGGCCGGTGTTGCGCTGCAGCTCGCCGAACGCGCGAGCGACGGCGCGCCAGACGTCGGTGCGCTCGCGGTCGAGACTCGTGGGGCCGGTCGGCCCCGCGTCGCGCGTCAGGCTCCAGCCGCGCTCCTCGTCCACGCCGAGGAGCGGCGCAACCTGGGCGGGGCAGCTCTGCGCCAGGCGGGTGAGGACCGTCGCTTCCGACGGCGGCAGGATGTGATCGGCCTTGAAGTAGACGCTCCCGTCATCGGTGCCGAGCCGCACGACCGTCGAGCGCGCGGTCTCGCGCACGGTCTCGCCCGCGAGGCACGGCGCGGGCAGATGCGCTTCGATCCAGTCGACGGCGTGCCCTGGCAAGGTCGTCAGGGAGGGAAGCGTCCGCCACATGGGCGGATCATCGCATCCTGAACTACGCCCGCAACCTCCGACGGCTCGCCTCCCGCCAGCTCCCAGGCGGACGGCTGTGTGCTCGAGGCCGGCCGCCTTCGACGCCCGCGCGTGGCCGCGATGGCTCGGGAAACGCGAAGGGAGGAAAGTAGGGGCGGAGGGACTCGAACCCCCGGCCAAGAGATTAAAAGTCTCCTGCTCTACCAACTGAGCTACGCCCCCGAGGGGCGGGGATTGTACCGGCCACCCGCCCCCGCGCCGGAGGATCCCGCTTGGGCCCGCTGGCGCCCGGCTCGCGGCTAGGATGCGCGCGATGCGGCGCTCCCTCCTTCTCGCACTCGGCCTCCTCTTGCTGCCCCTGCCGGCGCTGCCGCGCAGCGAGGCGGCGCCGGACCGGGGCTGGGACTACGTCGTGCGCTTCGACGAGGGACTCACCAAGGCCGAGGTGCGTTGCTGCTTCCGGGGCTGGCTTCCGAAGCGCATCGTCCACAGCTTCGCCGGCCTGCATACGGCCGTCACCCTGCCAGCCGTCGAGGGCGAGGCCCGCCTCGTGCGGCGCGCGTCGGACGGCAGCCTGATTCCCCAGGGGCTGCGCCGCGGCCGCATGTGCGTGCGCTGGACGGTGGACCTGACGAAGGCGGCCGGTGTGCGGGGCGGACGGCAGCGTCCCGTGCAGCGTGTGGGACGCGACGTGTTGATCGCGCCCGGCGCGCTTCTCTTCCGGCCCTACCTGTGGCCGCTGGATGGGCGCGTCACCGTGCGCCTCGAACTCCCCGCCGGCATGCGTGCCATCGTGCCCTGGCCGGCGGCACCGGGTGAGAACACCTACAGCCTGGACCCGCAGTGCACCAATCTGCTGGGGCGCTTCGCGGTGGGGCGGTTCGCCATCCAACGCAAGACCGTGGCCGGCGCGGCGGTCGAGGTCGCAGTCCTGGATGCGCCGCTACGCGCCAGCCAGCCCGCAGTGTGTACGTGGGTGCATGCCGCAGTCGAGGCCGTAGCCGGACTGTTCGGTCGCTTCCCCGCGGCCAAGCTCGCCGCCCTCGTGCACCCGTCCCCCGGCCGGGACCCGCCCGTGCTGTTCGGGCTGGCCATGCGCGCCGGCGGTGCGCACGTGCACCTGTTCGTGGCCAATGCGGCGGCCGACGAGGAACTACCGGGCGAGTGGGTGGGCGTGCACGAGATGATGCACCTCGGCATGCCGTGGACCTACGATGACGAGGCCTGGCTGCAAGAGGGCTTCGTGACCTACTACCAGGAGGTCCTGCGGGCGCGCGCCGGGATGATCGATGAGCGGCAGGCCTGGCAGAACATCGAAGACGGCTTCGGCCGCGGGCGTCGCCGGGGCGGCCGGCGTAGCCTCGAACTCGAGTCGCGCGACATGGGCCGGGAGCACAACTACCACCGCGTCTACTGGGCCGGAGCGGCCATGGCCCTGCGGATCGATGTCGCGCTGCGCAAGGCGTCCCGTGGTCGCCAGAGCCTGGATGACGTCATTCGCTGGTGGCATCGGGAGCGCGGCGGGATCGTGCGTCCGTACCACGCGCTCGAGTTGCTGCGCGCCGCCGACCGCGCCCTTGGCACGCCGGTGGCATCGAAGATCGCGGAGGGCATCCTCGCCGACCGCGCCTTCCCCGACGTGGGTGAAGCCTATGCGGCCCTCGGGCTGCGCGTGCAGGCCGGACGCATCGAGCTCGACGACGAGGCGCCGCTGGCTGCCCAACGCAAGGCCATCATGGCCCGTCGCCTGGAGACGACGTCTAGCACGCCACGCTAGCGTGGATCTAGAAGTCGTACTCGAGGCTGATCTGCGGGGCGAACCACCACAGCAGGCGCGAGGAACCGTCCCGGCCCGGGTCGAACCGGCCGGCCTTGCTCTCCATCACGAAGCTCTCGAGTCCGACGCGTACACGCAGCTGGCGCTTGATGAGGTAGCCGGCCCCGATGGCGGCATGGGCTTCGAAGCCGCTCCAGTTGCGCTGGTAGTCCATGGCCTCGTTCCAGCCGATGCCGAGGGCCGTCCACCAGTACCAACGGCTGCCGGACTTGAACGTGCTCTGGTAGCCGAGCTTGAGTCCGATGTGATGGAACCCGCCGGCATCCTCGAGGATGCCGCCGGTCACCTGCCGGTCGAAGACCTGCGCCGAGTAGCGGTAGTACAGGCCGAAGGCGAAGCAGCTGGAGAGCGTGCGCATGACGTCGACGCCCGCGTAGTAGCTGCTCGTGCCCGAGTCCGAGCCGGCCGTGAAGGCCCAGCCGAAGGCGCCGACGATCGACCACGTGTCCCGCAGTCGCTCGCAGGGCAGCCCGACCTGGGTGCGGATGTTGCGCGGCAGGGCCGGGCTGGCATCCGCCTGGGCCGAAGGCACCTCGAGTGCGCCCGCGCCGCTCCCGGGGTAGACCGCGCCGGGCTGGTAGGGCCGGGGCTGGACGGCCAGGGGCTGCGTTGGCTGCGGCTGATACGGCATCGGGACCGTGCGCGGTCCGGGCTGCACGTAGGGCGTCGTGTCCCCCATGCCGGGCGGAGCCGGCGGAGGCGGAGGCCGGGGCATCGTGCCGGGGTAGCGCGGCTGGGTGGTCGTCCGCGGGGCGCTCGGCCCTGGCGTGGGGCCGGGTACGGGAACGGGAACGGGAGGCGTGGTCACGATGGGGGTGCTGGGACGCGGCGTGGGGGGCGTCGGCCCGGCCTGACCGGCGGCGACCCGCAGCCACACCTGGCCGCCGCGCACGAGCCAGCTCGGCAGCGCGCTGGTCGAAGGCGGCGGGGCCTGCTGGACGGTGACGCCGGGGGCGTAGCTGCGGCCGAGTTCCTGCTGCAGCCGGGCCGCATCGATGCGCTCGACGCCGCCGACCGTGAGGCCGGCCCGCTGCAGCACCTGACGTGCGGCCTGCTCGGACATGCCGCGCACGTCCGGCACGGGCACTTGGCGGTCGTCCGCACGCGCCGTTTCCGGTGCGCCGAGCACGGCCGCCAGGATCGCGAGACCCACAATCCAAGTCCGGTAGTTCCGTCGGTCCCTCAGCATGCGTCCTCCAGCCCCCAGGCTGCCCGAGGGAGGGGCCCGAGGCAAGGGCGGGGCGGTCTGGGGGCCCCAGGCCTGTCCGAGATGGGGACAGACGGCGCGGGGCGCGGCCGACGCGGGTCGTCAGGCTAGCGCGTGCGGAGTTGGGGATCGACCCGCAGCAGGACCAGCACGGGCTGACCGCCGCGCGGCAGGACGCCCGCGAGGGCGGTCTGGCCGAGCGGCAGGGTGAGGGTGGCGCGCAGCCGGAGGGTCTCCAGGGCG
The DNA here is from genome assembly GCA_029213105.1 of Planctomycetota bacterium. Classification (GTDB taxonomy): domain Bacteria; phylum Planctomycetota; class PLA2; order PLA2; family JAEUHO01; genus JAHEIK01. The sequence continues at coordinate 4,960 of JARGNS010000121.1, read as the reverse complement.
GGCGACTCGACCACGCCGTGGGTGGTGTCGAGGCGGGCGGGGCCGCGCCCGCGGTCATCCGTGCGCATCGCCCGCAGCACCACGTGGGCCGCCTCGCCTCCGGGGCTCGCCGTGACGCGGGCATCGATCTCGAGGCCTGCGAGGACCGCCGCCGTCTGCGGCAGGACCGCATCGGCCGTCGGGACGCGCGAGGTGGTGTAGGTGCTCACGTAGCGCAGCGTGCGACCCGTGCGCGCCGCATTGCGTACGCCATCCACGTTCGTGAGGCGCAGCGTGCCCAGGCGCGTGGCTTCCTCGGCGGCGATCGCGGCCTGGAGCCAGGTGCGTTCCTCGCGGTCGATGAGGGCGGGCGAGCCCCGGCCGGCCGCGGTCAGCCGCGCGTGCAGGGCCGGGCTGACCTGCACGAGCTCCACGGTCGTGGCGAAGGTGGCGGGCAGGACGCTGCGCAGGCGGGCAAGCCAGGCGTCCGTGGCCGCCAGGACGGGCTTCGTCTGACGCATGATCAGCGTGCCGCCGCGCACCTCGATGGTGGCCGGGTCCTCCCAGGTGCTCTCGGTGCCGAGGCAGACGCGGGCGAGCTCCACCAGGTACTCGGCCCCGATGGCGGGCCGGGGCTCGGGGCGCTCCGCGGGCGCGGGACCGTCCCAGCTGGTGTCATGGAGGAAGGCCCCCGTACCCATCACATCGGTGAAGACCCGCGCGAGGGAGGCGACGTCGAAGTCGCGGACTTCCATCGCGCCGGGGCGGGGGTCGAAGGGTGCATCCAGCGAGACGGCCGTGGCGCGGCGGCTCATGCCGGTGGCGGCATCCGGCGTCGCGCGGACGAGCAGGGACCAGCCGTCGCTCGTGCCATGGGCGAGACCCCACGTGCCCGGCGCGAGCAGGAGGTCCGTCTTGATCTGCATCCCCGGCGTCGCGGGGAGCTGGAGCGGGTGGCCGTCGGCGGTCCTCGCCGCGCGTGCGCCACCGCCCGCCGTCAGCGAGGCCTCGAGATGGACGCGGATGGCCTCGCCGGCGGCGTGCTCGACGGGTTCCACCGACACGGCAAGCCCGGCATTCGTGACGCCGGCCACGGGCAGGGCGAGGGTCTTGCCCTGGCGTACCACCGCGGTGTGGCGACGGAGGAAGGCGCGCTGGGTGCCGCCGAACATCTCCGCGCGCGTGCCGTTCTCCGTCGTGACGCGGACCGCCGGGCCGGCGCCCTCGCCGGCGAGCAGGGCGCGCACCACGTCGTCGTCCAGGCGCGCACCGCCGCGGCTTGCGGCCAGGGTGGCCAGCTGGCCGTCGTGGAGCCGGACGGCCTGGACATCCACGGAGATCGTCCTCAGCTGGCGGCGCTCCAGGGCCGCGAGCTGGCGCGCGAGCTCGGCGTGGACGCCGGCCTCGGCCCGCACGATGAGCATGCGCTCACCGATCGCGGCCATGTCGGCGCCCTCGGTCTGTTCCCAGAAGCGGGGCACCACGCGCCCGCGCAGCAACTCGATCAACTCGTCGACCTGCCCCAGGGGGTGGACCGGCTCATCCTCGCGGGTCCGGCCTCCGCGCCGATGACTCGCCGGCGGTTGCTGGACTGGCCGGAACTGGCTGTGGAAGGCGCGCCGGCCGCGGGTGAGGGCGCCGACGCGGTAGAGGCGGCAGGAGAGGGGGTCGCGGCGGACCTCGCCTTCGTCCTCTTCGGCGCGGGCCGGACTGGGTGCGCTGCACAGGAGCAACGCGGCACACAACAGGAGCAGGGGTCGCAGGGTCTTCGGCATGCCGCCCTCCAGCAGACTCGGTATCCCTGGGAACGCCGGCGGGCCGTTGCTTGCAGCGGGAACCCGGACGCGGCGTGCATGTATAGTGCCGCCATGCGCATGCCCCACGACCCCAGCGCCATCGATCGCCTGCGGCCCCCGAGCCCGGAGGAGCCCTGGCGCGTCCTCTTGAGCGGCTGCATCGCCGGCTTGCCCTGCGGGGTGGACGGCACCGACTACGGCTTCGGGGGCGCGATGGCGGCGTTCTTCGCGCTACCCGGGGTCGTGGCCGTGCCCTTCTGCCCCGAGGACGCGGGGCTGGGGACGCCCCGGGGCTGGCCCGACATCCACGGGGGCGACGGCGAGGACGTGCTGGCCGGGCGGGCTCGTGTCCTCGATCCGGACGGCGCGGATCTGACCGCCGGCATGATCGTGGGGGCGGAGGCGATGGTGCGGCATGCCCATGCGCACGCGATCGACTTCGCTGTGCTCATGGACATGAGCGGGGCCTGCGCCACGCAGGTCATCTCCGATGGATCGCGATTTGTCGAAGAGCGACGCTACCGCCGCGGCGTGGGCGTGGCCGCCGCGGCGCTGCTGCGCGCGGGCTTCCCTGTCGTGAGCCAGCGCGACGATCGCACGCTCGAGCGCTTGCGGGTGCGCCTGGATCCGGACCATGTCGTGGATGCGGCCGCGGAGGATCACCACGAGCGCGCGTGGTACCGCGAGTACTTCGGGACCACCTAGCCCTGCCTCGGCTTGGGCCCGTGCCCGTACAATCCGCCGCCATGAAGATCTTCATCAGCGTGGATATGGAGGGCGCCACCGGCGTCTGCCATCGCGAGCATCTCCTGCCCGGCGGCGACGACTACGCCTATGCCCGTCGCTGGCTCACGGAGGACGTCAACGCCGCGGTGCGCGGCGCGTTCGACTCCGGAGCCACCGATGTGCTCGTGGCCGATGGCCACGGCACGATGCGCAACATCCTGCTCGACCATCTCGACGAGCGGGCGCGGTTGCTGACCGGACCCGCGCAGCCGGGCAACCGTCCCCTCGCGCAGCTTGGCGCGCTGGATCATGGCAGCTTCGACGCGGCGTTCCTCATCGGCCACCACACGCGCGCCGGAACCCCCGGCGGACTCCTGGCCCATACCTGGATCGGCATGGTGGTGGGGGAGATTCGCTTGAACGGTCGCCCCGCGAGCGAGTCGATGCTCAACATGGCGATCCTCGGCCACTACGGCGTGCCTGTCGTGATGGCCTCCGGCGCGGACGACTACTGCACCCAGATGCGCGAGGACTTCGGAGACGCGGTCGTGCTCGCCGAGGTCAAGCAGGCACTCGGCCCGACGGCCATCGTGAACCTCCCGCCGCCCGAGGCCCGCCAGCGCATCACGGATGCCGCCGTCGCCGGTCTCGCCGCCGGGGGGACGCCCTACACCGTCGAGACGCCCATCCGCATCGAGGTCGACGTGCACCGGGACGCCATGCGGGAGCGTGCGCTGGAGCTGGGGGTCGAGCCCGTCGGTCGACTCGGCTTTGCCTGCGAGGGCGACGACGTCATTGCCGTGGTGGAGCGGATCTGGCAGACCCTCGTCCACATCACGCGCGAGGATCACAGCTTCCTGCGTTGAGAGCGCGCATAAGGTGCAGGCATGAGTGGCCTCTCCATCCGGACGTTCGACCCCGCGCGTGACGACTACGCGGCCCTTGCGGCTCTCTGGACCGCGCAGTACCCGGACCTGCCGCGCGATGCCGTGATCTGGCAGCAGCGCGACGCCGAGCCCTCGCCCGGGACGGAGCCGTGGGAGCGGGTCATCGCGCTGCGTGCGGGGCGCCTGGTGGGCATGGCGGAGTACGGCGGCTGTCCCACGGCGGGGGAGCCCGGCCAATTGCAATTCGATGTGAGTGTCGCGGACGAGCCGGATGCCGACGACGTCCTCGATGCCCTCTACGAGGCGCTCGAGCACGCAGCCCGCGCGCATCAGCCGCCGCTCCTCGTGGCCTACGCGCGCGATACGCAGCCGCGCATGGTCGCCTTCTACGAACGCCAGGGCTTCCACGCGGCTCAGCAGACGGCGAGCAGCGAGCTGCGCGCCCCGATGCCCGCGGCACACAGCCTGGCCGCGGCGCGCACCGCCCTGGCCGCCGCCGACTGCGAACTCTGCACGGCCGCCACCTTGGCCGAGGCCGATCCGGCATGGGCCCGCGCCTATCACGCCCTCGAGGTCGCCGTGGTCGCGGACATCCCCTTCCTCGGTCCCGTCCGCGCCGAGCCCTTCGCGCAGTGCCGCGAGCGCCTCGAGGATCCGGAGCGCTTCAACCCCTCGGCCGTCTACGTGGCCCGCGAGCGTGCGACCGGCGCGCTCGTCGGCGTCAGTCAGCTGCTGACCTACGAGCGGATTCCAGGCTATGCGTTCGCCGGGCTCACCGGGGTGTTGCCCAGCCATCGCCGGCGTGGCATCGCGCGAGCGCTCAAGCAAGCCACGATCGGCTACGCCCGCGCGTACGGCATCACCCGTATCGTCGCCCTCAACGAGATCGACAACCCCATGCTGACGCTCAATGCCGCCTTGGGCTTCGTGCGTGGGCATGTGCAGCTGACCATGGCGAAGCGCCTGGACGGCAAGGCGGCCTCACCCGGGGCCTGAGGTGGGCACGCGGGCGGCCGGGCAGGTACCGTTGCAGGCCGCCGTGCGTCCGCTCCTGCTCCTCCTCGTCCTGCTGCCCCTAGCGATCGGCGCCCTGGCTGCCTTCGCCTGGGTCCGGGCGGGCCAGGATCGCTACGAGGCCCTCGAGCAAGAAGGGCTTGCGTTGGCCCAGGTCGTGCGCGGCGCCGCGCAGGATGCCTCCGCCACGCTGACGTCCGCCGAGGCGAACCTCGCCGATCGTCTGGCGTCCGTGGCGCGCCGGGCCGACGCGGCCGTCGCCCGCACCCGCGCGCCGGCCAGCGAGGTCCTGCGGCCCATCGCGGCGGAGGAGCGTGTCGGGCGCATCTTCCTCTTCGGTGCGGACGGCGAGCCGGTCGCGCGCATCCAGCATCCCGCGCCCGTGCCGGGCACGGGGGACGCGCTGCTCACCCAGGAGCGCAAGGAGGCGGCCGAGTGGCGCGAGGCGGGGGGGGCTCTGCGCGTCGGCAGCCCGGCGGCGGGCGGGGTACGCGTGGAGGGCTTGCGTACCAACGTGTGCGGAACGCGCGATCGCTTCGGGGTCCTGTTCGGCCGACC